>NZ_LIRE01000204.1 GCF_001402795.1 Pseudanabaena sp. 'Roaring Creek' | reverse complement strand
TCAAAGCCCGTTTTAAATTATCCCGAACTCACGTTAATTACGAATTGAGATTTTTAAATTCGTAATTCATAATTCGTAATTTATAACCTAAACCGCAACAGATACAGGACTATCGAGCTTCTTCAACTGCTGTACTAGCAAGCTGAGGAATAACCCAACATCGGTAACTACGCCCACGGACTCCACGGAACCGCGATCGGAAAGCTTGGTCACAACCGCAGGATTGATATCCACACAGACCATCTTGACACCAGCGGGAGTCATGTTACCCACACCGATAGAATGCAGCATCGAGGAAAGCATCAAAATCATATCTGCACCGCGAATTTGTTCGCTATACAGGCGTTGTGCTTCCAATAGATCCATTATCGTGTCAGGTAAAGGACCATCATCGCGAATAGAACCAGCGAGGACAAAGGGAACATCGTTTTTAACGCATTCGTACATTACACCAGTCTTCACAAAACCAGCTTCCACAGCCCTGTGAATGCTGCCATAGCGACGAACGGAGTTAATTACCTTTAGGTGATGGCGATGCCCGCCCTTGACGCTGACCCCACGCTTGAGATCGACACCAAGGGAAGTTCCCATCGAGGACTGTTCCATATCGTGAACGGCGATCGCATTACCACCGAGCATCGATTGCACATAGCCTTCACGAATCAAGTAGGCAAGGTGGGGCGCACCACCAGTATGCACGACTACGGGACCACAGGAGACAACTAACTTGCCGCCGCGATCGCGAATTTGGCGAAGTTCCCATGCGATTTGTTCGACCACGAGTTCGACACGACGTTCGCTAGATACCCCTGCACCCATAAAGGAAAATTCTTCTTTCTTGGCAGTATCTCTGGCTTCAGGCTTGCGTACCGTCCGCACGCCATCGTAACCGACAACAACGCGATCGCCTACGACGAGATCGCGCAACAGCTTGCAGGTAGCAGTTTTACCATCGGGGCTGATGGCGATCGCTGCATCCATGCGCTGATTTTTGCAGCGGAGCCATTCACCATCAACACAGGCATCGGTAGGATAAATGGTGGATACATAAAAGTCATCAGGGGCGACTCCATCCTGTAATACTGGCTCCAGATTGGCATCGGAGGTATCGCGATCTTGTAAAACTGCGCCGATTTCGATCAGTTCGCCCATAATCGTTTCCATGAGGTCATGGGAGGGAGCTGAAATCCGAATCTTTGCCAAAGATGTGCTTTGTCTCTGTTCGCCGAGATTGAATTCTAATACTTGGAAACTGCCGCCGTTATCCGTTACCAAATCGAGGGCACGGTTAATAATCCCTGAATCGAGTAAATGTCCCGTTAGTTCGACAATTCTGGCTTCCACAATACTGGGTTCGACATCGGCTAGTTCACTAGCAATGGGAACTTCGATGGTTCTCAGGGTTAAACATTTTGCGGCTCCACCTGCCTTGAGGAATTCGGTGAGCGGCGTTTCGATCACATTAAACCCAGCATCGTTAATACGCTGCTTGAGGCGATCGCTGATTTTATTCATCACCACATGGCGATCGACATTCACCGCATTACAGGAGAAGGTGACAGCATCAGCCTCTTCGATCGCAATCCGTTTATTCGCAGGAATCCGCATTTCAATCAAGCGATTGGAATAGGAATCAAAAGCAGGAGGATAGTAGAGTAAGTAGCCGTCAGTAAGAGGACAGAAGCAGGTATCTAAATGATAGAAGCGATTATCAATCAGACGTAGGGATAAAACTTCGACATTTAACCACTTGGCAAGGTAGGGGTGAGCATCTAGTTCTGAACGGAAACCATAGCCAGCCCATAACCAACCACCTGAGCGATCGAATAGGGCATCACCTGCACCTTCAAAGGGTAAATCCTTGGGCAATTCAAACACGGTAAATCCCTTAGACTCAAACCATGCCTTGAAGTAGGGTTCTTCGCCTTGGCGTTCTTTATGTAAAAAACGACTCAGCACCGCCTTGTCACCTAATACCAATCCAGCATTGGCAGTGAATACCATGTCTGGCCAGCCCTTGGCAGGGGGCACTAGCTCAACATTGACTAGCCCCTTGAGGACTTCATACAGTTTTTGCCATTGCTCCACAGCGCGATCGCGGCTAGATTTGTGAACGTTGCCCTCCATCCAAGGATTGATCACATAATCTACATCGTAGTGATCGGGGGCGCACATCAGATAATTCAGTTGGGCAGTCATAAATCAAAGTAAATAATTGGGGAGAACGCAAAATTTGGCACGATGACAGCTACCAAAATTTGCCAAACAATCACACCGAACAATTGCACCAAACAATTGCACCAAACAATTGCTAAGGTGCCAATCTTTAATCATACCTAATGCCCAATACTGAAAGCGTCTCTAAAAGTTATCATCTCTTGATAATTACCCCGTAATATCTAATTAATAAATGGCTACGCCATTTATTAATTAGATATTACTTAACGTCAGTTCGAGTTAAGCTGACAAATTTTCTGACAAATTTTTTGACAAATTCTCAAAGCCCAGCATTAGAAGCCTTGCTAAGCAAGGCTTCTAATGCTGGGCTTTGAGAAAGGGTTTGCTACGCAAACCCTTTCTCAAAGCCCGTTTCAAATTATCCCGCACTCACGTTACTTAGATTTTTGAATATTGCCAAAAAAACTATTGCAAACTATTGCATATATATTTGAATTAGTATACATTACTATCAGACCCATCCTATTCCCCCCCGTGTGGGTCTAGTATCCCCGAAATGGCAATTACTTCCGAAAGGGGTAAGCGCAAATCAGTAGACCTAGAGCTATCCGCTACACATACGGTATGGTGGCTGCTGATGCCGAAGGGATATTTTGTATTTCTAAAACCAAATAAACAAAAAAGCTCGCGTTGCGAGTTTTTTTGTTGCTTTTTTTTTGAGAAAGTCTCGCGACCCCAAAAGAGAGGTGCGGCAATTCTTGCCGCACCTCTCTTTTACAGCAATTATCGATCAAATTTCCTTGGTCTGGGTTTGAGCGCAAAGCGCTGTAGGTTTTATACCAAGTCACAAAAGTGAGATCCCACTTTAGTGAATTAAAAAACAAACCCAGTCAGGTTTTGCGATTCTCAAAATGGCGTTGCCATTTTGAGAATTGATATTAGCCACCAATTTGGGACATCGTACGGAAATAACTCTGGCGATCGCCAGTTCCGCGATCGCGTTCTTTAAAGTTAATTTCATCTTTGAGTTGTAGTAATTCTCTGACCGCGATGCGCAACTCCGCAGCATCCTTGCCCTGACGCAGCGATGTTTTGAGATCGATCTGTCCTAACTCATTTAATAAACATGGACGCAGTAACCCATCCGCTGACAGCCGCATCCGATTGCAGCGATCGCAAAAGCACTCGGACATCTGACTAATAAAGCCTAAAGTTCCCTTAGCGTTGGGAATCTGAAATACATCGGCGGGACCATTTCCCTTACATTTACCCGCATCCAAGCCATAGCGATCGCCAATTTGTTGTCGCAGCGTTGCCGAATCCACCCAACCTTTATAGGTAAATAGATGGTCATTACCAATGGGCATGAATTCAATAAATCGGATATGCCAGCGACGATCGATGCTTAGGGCGGCGAGGTCTAAAATTTCGCGATCGTTGACATCGGGGACGACGACAACATTTAACTTCAGCGGATCGAAGCCAACCTCATAGGCGGCAAGGATTCCTGCCCATACCTTTTCCCAGAGATTGCGCCCCGTAATTTGCCGAAATACATCCCGATCTAGAGAATCGAGACTGATATTGATCCTTCGCAAACCAGCTTCGTAAAGAGGTTTTGCCAAATCTTCCAGCAAAAAACCATTAGTGGTCATCGATAAATCTTCCACCCCTGACAAATTGGCGATCGCCTCTATCAAATTCACCAGATCGCGACGTAGTAGGGGCTCTCCTCCCGTCAGCCGAAACTTTTTAAATCCAAGCGGAATAAATACCTCTTTTAAAAGAGTAATTAACTCTCCATTGGTGAGGCTCTCTTGAGCCTGAATATAGTCGACCTCCGCTCCTTCAGGCATACAGTAGGTGCAGCGAAAATTACAGCGATCGATCAGACTGATGCGAAGGTAGTCAACGGTGTTCACAGATTTTTGTCCTTGTCACTGATAGCGATCTCTGCATATATCATAAAGGACTTCGATTTAGGGCTTAAAGTCAGAACCCCTATTCTCTGGATCTTTACTTGGTTCTAAGTAGCTTGGCGAAATTATAGCTACCGCCAGTCTTGTTAGGACAAAATTAAAACCCAAGATCTTGTTGTCGCGCGGAGCGCGACAACAAGATCTTGGGTTTTATGTCCTGATACAGTTGGCGGTAGCTATAAAATCCAAAACCAGAGAGAGTAACGCCCGCTACGCGGGCGGCACTCTCTTCTAGGTTTTACAGAACCACAAGGAGATTGCTGAAAGCGTTGCTTTGCAACGCTTTCAGCAATCTCCTTGGTTTGGGTTTAAGCGCAAAGCGTTGTAAGTTTACTTATACTTAGCTACTTAAGTATTTGTCCCAAGTATTATGATAAGAAAACAAACGATCAAAATGTGTTAAACCATGACCTCACAGTACGCCTATATACGCGGAACATTCGTACCCCTCGAAGATGCCACAATTAACGTCCGCACCCACGCATTTCTATATGGTACGGCTGTATTTGAAGGGATTAAGGCGTATTGGTTACCTGAAGAAAACCGCATGGCGGCATTTCGCCTCAAAGAACATTATCAACGACTGATCCAGAGCTGTCGTATTATCGGGTTGCAGCATCCTCTAGATATTGATGCAATGATCGATATCACCAAAGAACTGATCCATCGCAATCATTGTAACTCAGCGACCTATTTACGTCCGATTATCTATAAGTCTGACCTGCGGATTGGACCGATTCTCAAGGTTCCCCATACCCACGACGATTTCTGCTTGTTCAGCGTGCCTATGGATGGCTATCTCGACACTAGCAATGGCATTAAAGTAGGTGTATCTTCATGGCGGCGCTTAGATGATAACGCCATTCCTGCTCGCGCTAAAGTAAATGGTGCTTATGTAAATACCGCCCTTGCAAAAACCGATGGCTATGCTTCGGGGTTTGATGATGTCGTCGTCTTAACTAATGAAGGGCATGTAGCGGAAGGAAGCGCCATGAATCTATTTTTGGTAAGAGATGGCAAATTAATCACTAGCTCGATCACCGATAACATCCTTGAGGGCATCACCCGCAGTTCGGTAATAGAACTAGCTGCCAAGGAACTAGGGCTAGAATCCGTATCCCGTACGATCGATCGCACGGAATTGTATATTGCGGATGAAGCATTCTTTGTCGGTACGGCTACTGAACTTGCCCCCATTACCAGTTTCGATCATCGTCCCGTAGGCGATGGTGCGATCGGGGAAATCACCAAGAAACTTCGCGATCTATACAGCAAAGCTGTGCATGGGCTTCTTCCCGATTACCACCATTGGCTGACTAAAGTTTAAACTCCTTGCAAAACATCCTTTAAAACCAAGAAGGCGACGCAATGCGTCGCCTTCTTGGTTCAATTTATAGAGGTAGCCAGTTATGTTAGGACAAGCCCAAAACCCAAAATAGAGTTGCGGCGCTACGCGCCGCAACTCTATTTTGGGTTTTAGGTCTTAACGACAATGGCTATGGCTATAGCGTTAATTAGCCTATGATTTTGCGCCCACTATTCCCTTAATAGTTTGCCAAAAGCCTTTACTATCAGTCTTTGCCCCTTTCTCTATCTCTTTTGTCTCAGTGATCGGGCTATCAGGTTTGAAATCAATTAGTAAAACTACCCTCGTGCGATCGCCGCGATTCCAAGCTTCATGCTCAGTCGTATCATCAAACACGAAACATTTCCCTTCTTGCCAATTTCTAATTTCATCGCCAACCCGCAGGCTGCATCCATCACAACCGATTAATCCTAAGTGACAGCGCAAAACCCCATCGGGATAGCCAGTATGAGCCGCAATATGTGTTCCAGGGACGAGGGAAGAAAAACCAGCGGTGACCATATTCGGGATTTTTTCGACCAGTTTAGTGGTTTCTGGGCAAATCTGACAGTTTTTGCCAAGCTTCATGCCAAAAGCGTATAAGCCAAAGGTCTGCCAACCTTTGCCATAGAGATGTTTTTCTGGCCAATCGAGAAAATCGTTACTGCTGAGTTGTTCTAGTTCTTGCTTGATGACTTGCCAATTTTCTTCTAATGGCTGGATAAATTCATAGTCTGAATTATTTTTGTACATATATTACTTGCCTCCAACTCCCCATTGCTTAAGTGTACGGATGGCTAAAATTTTTACAGAATTACCAATTGTTTTTGCAATTTCAACGGGACCGCCCACACGGCTCAAAACTTTTACCGAGAAAACTACCCATTCCCATCCCCTACCAATCTCCACTAAAAGAGAAGGTTTTTGGTTGGAGGCATCAGATTTAGAATCAGGATCTGTAGGATACATATTTGTTTACATGCTTACCTATTGCTTTTAAAAGGTAAGTTTACTATCGAAAATACGCCAAAGTTTTACCCTATTACACCCTACTAAGTAGTTAGGCGCGATTAACTACGAAAAATTAGAACCTGTGGCTCACGCGCAGAGAGCCACAGGGGTTTTTGGTTTTTAATTATGTCCAGTTGTCAAGTTTACAAATATTTAGAATCTCGGTAGTGCCAAATCGGTAAGAATAGGCGGCACTTGAGTCTGACCGTTAGCGCGATACCAGAATCTGTATAGAGACGATCGCGGCGATCGGTCGCATCTGAGTAGCATAATTTGGCAGTGATGGGCGATCGCTATTAAATAAGGTCGTTCCTCATCGCCTGCTCGACCTTAAGAAATTTTGCAAAGATTTATGACAAAACCTAAACGCATTGGTATTTTAACGAGTGGTGGTGATTGTGGTGGACTAAATGCCGTAATTCGGGCTGTAGTGCGTCGGGCTCGTGACTATGATATGGAGATCTATGGCATTAAGGGCGCAACCCAAGGGCTAATGAATCGCCCAGTCGAGGCGGAGTTACTCGACATGAAAAAAGTTTCAGGAATTCTTCGTTATGGAGGCACAATTTTAGGAACCGTGAATAAGGGAAATCCCTTTGCCTATCCGATGACTGATGGCTCGATTGTCGATCGCGCCGCAGAAGTAATCGAGGGATATCACAAGCTGGGCTTAGATGCGCTAATTGGTATCGGTGGCGATGGGAGTTTGGCGATCCTGCGTCGCCTTGCCCAGCAGGGAAATATGAATTTGGTTGCCGTTCCGAAAACAATTGATAACGATCTGGGGGCAACCGAAAACTCAATCGGATTTAATACGGCTGTGACGGTTGCTGTGGAAGCCCTCGATCGCCTGACCTATACGGCAATTAGCCATAGTCGCGTCATGATCCTAGAAGTGATGGGACGGGATGCAGGGCATATCGCTGTGAGTGCGGGAATTGCGGGAGGTGCTCATGTCGTGTTGATTCCAGAGATTCCCTACGACCTCGATGAAGTATGCGATCGCCTGATGAATCGAGCCTTGAGAGGGTTTAATTTCAGCACGATGGTGGTGGCGGAAGCAGTCAAAACGCCAACGGGGGAGCCCGTTAAGTACACTAATAGTCTCGGACAGACCCTCTATGGTGGTATCGGTCAATATCTTGGCGATCAAATTAGCATCCGCACGGGCATGGAGAGCCGCGTTACGATCTTGGGACATGTGCAGAGAGGCAGTACGCCATCGCCGCTAGATCGCATTCTTGGCGCAGCTTTCGGCGTAGCAGCAGTGGATTTAATCTCCCAAAACAAATACGATCGCATGGTGGCATGGGTAAATCGCGAAGTCATCGATGTTCCGATTGAGGAGGCGATCGCTCAATATAGCGCGGTGGATGTGCATGGCACGTTGGTGCGAACGGCGATCGGCTTGGGTACTTATGTGGGAGAAATCGATCAACTTATTTCTTAGCTATTGCCACTCGTGTTAAGTAGCTAGCCCGAAAACCTGTAGCGCACGCGCAGCGTGCGCTACAGGTTTTCGGGCTAGCTACTTTTTACATTTTGCGATCGCGCTGAGAACGCAAAGCGCTATAGTTAAGAAATTTGTCTAGTTAAAGCTTCAGCCTATGTCTAGTCGCCTCAAAGCTCTGCTCTATTACATTTCGGCGCGATTGCTACTTGCCCCGATTATGTTATGGGCGATCGCTTCCATCGTCTTTCTGTTAATGCGAGCGACCCCAGGCGATCCCATTGATGCGATTTTAGGTCCTCGCGCTCCCGAATCAGTAAAAGTCGCGCTTCGCGAACAGGTCGGATTAACGGGTTCTCTGTTCTCCCAGTACTGGGAATATATGAAGGATCTGCTCCATTTTAATCTGGGTAAGTCAATTAGTACACGCGAGCAAACTGTCTGGCAAATTATTAAAAACTTTTTCCCTGCTACCGCCGAGCTAGCCATATATGCCTTGCTCATTGCTTTGGCGATCGGCTTGACAGTCGGAATCGTGGCAGCATTACGCCCAAATACCAAGTGGGATGTGGGCGGGAGACTCTTTGGGATTATTACCTATTCCCTGCCGCTTTTTTGGGTAGGGATGATTTTGCAATTGATATTTTCAGTACAACTGGGATGGTTACCAATCGGGACGAGATTTCCTGCCAGCACAGAGCCTCCCGTTAATGTATTTGGTTTATATACCATTGATGCGCTGCTCAAAGGTGATTGGAATAGTTTTTGGACGAGCATTCAGTATCTGATCTTGCCCGCCACCAGCTTGGGAATCGTCATTAGTGGCATTTTTGAGCGGATTGTACGGGTGAATCTGAGACAAACTTTGCAATCTGACTATGTAGAAGCTGCCAAGGCTAGAGGAATTAATCCTAGCGCTATTTTATTTAACCATGCGCTCAAAAACGCCATGATTCCCGTAATTACGATTCTCGGTTTGACCCTAGCTTCGATGTTAGGTGGAGCAGTCTTAACCGAGGTGACGTTCTCATGGCCGGGATTGGCTAATCGTTTGTTTGAGGCGATTTCAGGACGAGACTATCCCGTGGTACAGGGAATAATCGTATTTTTTGCAATCATCGTCACGATTGCGAGTATTCTCGTAGACATCATTAACGCTTGGATCGATCCGAGGATTCGATATTAACTTGCACCACCCAAAACTTATTTTTCGGTACTAGCTAACTTTATGAAAATTAAATCTGTTTTTGTTGGGATTGCGGTAGTTGGGGTTTTGCTACTGGTACTAAGCTTTAGCACGGTGGCAAAGGTTTTGGGTGCGAATCCACAGAATGTTTTACTGGGTGTGAAAACCCAGCCCCAAGCCGTTAATTTTTTGCCCCAGCGATCGCCATTATTTTGGTCTTTTTTGATCAATCCCGATCGCCTAGAGTTATTTTCTCAATTAGCCGTCAAGCCTAGCGAACGTCGCGAAGTGCGCCAAGCCGTGGCAGCCCTCAAACAACAATTGCAACAAAACTGGTTGCTTGACTACGATCGCGATATTCAGCCTTGGCTCGATCAAGAAATTACACTTGCCTTAACCGATACCGATCTCGATCGCCAACCCAATAATGGATTGCAATCTGGTTATTTATTAGCTTTTGCCGCGAAGGATAGCAATCTTGCCAAAACAAGTATTGATGCATTTTGGCAAAGATTAGCGGTAAATGGCTCTGATTTGGGCTTTGAGCAATATCAGGGCGTTTCAATTTTGAGCAGTTTTGCCGAAGATCGACCAGCGATCGCGGGTACTATTTTAGGTAAATTTGTCCTATTTGCGAACGATTCGAGGGTCTTAAAAGAGGTAATCGCCACATGGCGATCGCCTGACTTAGCGCTGGCGAGCCTCGATACCTATCGCGCTCGCCAAGCGCCCATTCTTGATAAAAATAATGGCAAGGTCGCTGTTGCCTATGTGAATCTTGCCGAACTGGGAGAGGATTTACCCAAAGAAAGTTTGTTAATGGATTTGCGGTTTGATAAGGCTAGTATCAAAGCAAAGACCTCCCTGATCTTCGCCAATCAAAGTACTGAAACCTCGCCCGATCAATCTATAAGTAAATCAACAGATAAATCAACAGATAAATCAACAGAACCTAAAACTTCTCAAAAGACCTTGGGAAATATGGCGAGTGTCATTCCTTCAGGAAGTTCGGTCGTGATTGGGACTAACCTCGGACAAACCGTAGCAAGTTTAAAGAAAACACTTGCCCCTGAATGGCAAAACCTCTTGGCAAAAGCGATCGCTCCCATTCCTCTAGAGAGCAGTGCCTTGACATGGGCGCAAGGTGACTACGCGATCGCCTTGATTCCTCAACCCCATAGCCATCCCGATTGGCTAATAGTCGCCAAAGTAGAAGATGCCGAGACCGCAAAAACGGCGATCGAGTCCCTCGACGATCTAGCCAGAAATAAACTAACTGTGGGGGAAATATCGCTCGAACAGCAGCCTGTAACAGTCTGGACAAAGCTCATCGCGTCGGACAATAGCGAAAATGGTGAAGTATCTGGCAAAGCGATCGCCTTGCATACCCAAACCAAAGACTATCTATATCTATCCAATTCACTGAAAATTTTAGAATCGGCATTAACGATCAAAAATAGCGCTTCAATTGCTTCATCAAAAGACTTTAAAAAGATCGTAGCTGAGTTACCAAAAAACCTTTCGGACTACGGATATATTAATAATAGCTTTGGGTTTTCTTGGTTGCAGACAAGCATCTCAGATCTTAAGTTTTGGAACAAAATTCCTCAAGAAATCAACAATACTTCTCTTGTTAAAATTATTAAACATCTAGAATCAGGCTCTTTTACTAATACTTTTACCAATGAAAGTAGCTCTACAGATATATTTAATGGAGAAATTGAATTATTTCTTAAATAATTATAGCAATCCTCAATGGTTTGTGGAAGCGCCCCCCTTTTTTGGCGGTGTTGTTTCAAAAATGGATAATAGAGAGATTAGTTGAATAACACTGATTTCACTCTCTTTTTTGTTCTCCATGATGGCACTTGCCACAACTACTCCTTGCTGTTGACAAAATAGCGGTACCTATAGCGTTGATGATTTCGATTCTAGATCTCCTATTCGCTAGGGGATCTAGAATCGATTGGAAATAAAGCAACTTTATGTTGTATTCTGTAGTGATTTTCTGAGTCCCCTACTCGCTAGGGGACTCTTTTGCCTTGAGAATATCGCTCACTAGTAATGCTCCCAGTCCCGAACATTTTTCAGAACAATATCGAAAATCTTTTCTTTGAAAGACAGCCTTTTTAATACCCACTCCCTAGTCATGATGCTTACGGCGATCGCTTTGCAAACACCCTATTGTTTTATATGTTAAGCATGATTATTTCAGCATAATTAAAACTAAAACTAGAGGGCGTACCAATCGCTATGCGATCGGTACGCTCTTCTGAGCTTTAAGGGTGTAACCAAAACGCCGGACTTTCACCAGAAGATTTATCAGGTACCTTACCTAATCACAATAATCTTGAAGGTTTGGTAGACTATCTCAAAAATCCTACTACCTATGATGGAGAGATCGAAATCTCCGAACTTCACCCAAGCATCAAGAGTTCCGAAATTTTTTCGCAAATGAGAAATCTCACTGATGAAGATCTGGAAAGTATTACAGGTCATATTCTACTTCAGCCTAAAATTGCTGGTATCAAATGGGGTGGTGGCAAAATATATTATTAATTGACTGAGTATTTAACGCGATCGGGCTATAGCAAGGTAAGGAATCCCCAAAGATGAGTGGCGGCGCGAAGCGCCGCCACTCATCTTCGGGGAAGTGATACCAATTCACGAAAGTATGACAATACCTTTAAGTAGCTAAGCCTAGCAGAGAGTAACGCCCGCGTAGCGGGCATTACTCTCTCTGCTTTTGGTTACTTATTGTGTAGGTGTTTTTGAATCAAGTCCTCGATTTTTTCTGACTGAAACTTCTTAGCAAATTGCAGAATTGTTTGGATAAAAGGTTGATAGCGGGCATCCTTTTGCTCGATTTCCTTTGCCACTTCCGTCACTTTTTTGATTAAGCCATCTCGTGCTAACTCTAGCAAGATTCGTAAATCCACAGGATCGGGAGCAATTATCTCTGGCTCAGCATCGTTAACCTGTGTTACCGTTTCTTCATAATTCCAAGTGAGTTGGAGATGGGTGGCTAAAGCATTGAATAAATCTTCAGCATGAACGGGCTTGGCGAGGAAATCATCGCCCCCCGCTTCGAGACTCAACTGGCGATCGATATTGGATACGGAAGCCGATGAGACAATAACCTTTAGGTGACGCAAGCTCCGATCGCTCCGTAAATGTTTCAATAGCTCAAAGCCATCCATAACGGGCATAGATAAATCGAGAATGACCAGATCGGG
>NZ_LIRE01000704.1 GCF_001402795.1 Pseudanabaena sp. 'Roaring Creek' | reverse complement strand
ACGTTCATACCATGCTTCTGTCCTTGCGGCTAAAGCGCGGTTGTAAACTAATCGAGCGCAACCCATCGTTCTTCTAAGCAAGGTTTCTTGCTCAGGAGTTGGGTAGAATCGATACTTGAATGCTTTTTGCGCCATGCTCACATTATGTCAGATATTATGTAAGATGCCTGCATTAATATAAAGCCGTGCTAGAAGCACGGGGTTTTAAACCCAGTTTTCCGATAAAACCCTATAGGGGCTAGAGGCGCTAAGCGCCTCTAGCCCCTATAGGGTTTTATGAAGATGTAAGGAGCTAATTCAAGTTTGTTTGCGTCAAGAGTATGATGCAAATAGTCAATGTCGAGGAGCGTAATCATGAAAATTCCAACTTTAAGTAAAAATACTTGGTTAGGTTTAGTAGCGGCGGCAGTTGTTGGTGGCTCTGGTGCGGCAATTTTGGTTAACTCTACTCTGAACAATCAACCAAATCCCCAATCATCTGCGCCCAGCTCCATCAATCAAGTCAGCCAGTCCCCGACAGCAACGAGAGCCGTTGATGGACAATTGGCAGTTTACTGGATTGAATCAAGCAAGAATAAGCTGGTTGCCGTACCGATCGCCGTTAAAGCCAAAAGTAATGACGAAGCGATCGCCTCCGTCATTAAAACCTTGATTTCCGAGAATCCACCCGAATCCAAGCTATACAGTGCTATTCCTGCCAATACCCAAGTATTGAGTGCAGTTACCAAAAATAAGGAAATTCGGATTAATTTTTCCAAAGACTTTACGAAAGGTGGCGGTTCGGCATCAATGCAAGGAAGGATCATTCAGGTTTTGTACACTGCGACTAGTCTAGAGCCTGATGCTAAGGTCTATTTGTCCGTTGAGGGCAAGCCCTTAAAATATATTGGTGGCGAAGGATTAGAAGTACCTCAACCAATGACAAGGAAAGATTTTGCGCTAGAGTTTTAAGCCCTACCTTGTTAAAATCTTCCTTGTGAAGAGTTATCTTCTGGCTTTCTCCTGCAAAATACTACTTTTTAGTAAATCTAGTTAGTAAATCTAGTTAGTAAATCTTGTAAATTATGTCATTGATCGACTTGCCCGATATTGATAGCCTGAGCCTCATTGAGCAAGTTTCTCAAATGGTGGTGGTACGTACCTGTGGAATGCTATACGACCACCAGATCCAGTACCCAGAATGGGAATTATCCAATGCCAAACTCCAAACTCTGATCGGACAATATGGGGTTGGGGGAGTTATTTTGTTGGGTGGCAGCGCCCCCGAAGTCGCTCTGAGAACCTGCCAATTGCAGTCTATGGCAAAGATACCTTTGCTAATCGCCGCAGATATTGAAGAGGGAGTAGGACAGCGCTTTAGCGGTGCAACATGGTTCCCACCCCCGATGGCTTTGCAGGCGGTGTCGATGAAATATGCCGAGGATATGGGGAAAATTACGGCGGAGGAGGCTTTGGCGATCGGGATTAACTGGATGCTCGCGCCGATTGTCGATATTAACAATAATCCTGAAAATCCTGTGATTAACGTACGGGCTTTTGGGATTACCGTGGGTGAGGTAATGGGGGCGACGCGAGGATTTATTTCTGGTGCAAAGCAACATCCCGTTTTGATCACAGCGAAGCACTTTCCAGGGCATGGGGATACTTCGGTAGATTCCCATTTACAGACCCCCGTAGTTCCTCACGATCGCCAGAGATTTGATAATGTCGAATTTCCGCCCTTTATCAATGCGATCGCGGCGGGAGTCGATGCGATTATGAGCGCCCATATTTTTGTCCCAGAATTGGATCCTCAAAATATTGCGACCCTGTCCCATCGGATTATCACGGGAATTTTACGCAATGAACTTGGCTTTGAGGGAATTATTACTACGGATGCTCTGATTATGTCAGGGGTGTCTAATTTAGGTAGTCCTGAGGAGATTGCCGTTAAAGCCGTCAAAGCAGGTGTAGATATATTACTAATGCCCGTCGATCCGATCGCCACAATCCATGCCATTTGTGCGGCGGTAGAAAACCAAGAAATCTCGCAAGCGCAAATTCGCGCTTCAGTCCAAAGGATTTGGAAAGCAAAACAAAAGATTGCTGGGATTCCGCAAAATCTGCAAAAACTCGGTAATCCTGAGCATCTCGATATTGCCGCTCAAATTGCCACCAAGTCCATTAATGTTTATTCCTCTATCTCCACCTTGGCATCAAGTAGCGCCCAAGAGCGGTTAGATGCAAATTATCTCAATCTAATTGTTGTTGACGATCCCCTGACCTGTGAAGAATTCCTGTGTAAGCGATCGCCTGCGGTACGATTGCCCAACCACAACGGCTATCAACGCATTATTGCGGATGGATTGATGCTAGAAAATCTGAAATACGATCAATTTTCACAAGTATTTATCCAAATCTTTAGTCGCGGCAATCCATTCCGAGGGAATACAAATCTGCTTCAAAAAATTCAAAATCTAGTCAAGTTAATGCTCCTAGACAATAAATTGCAAGCAGTGGTGCTCTATGGCAGCCCCTATACTTTAGATGAGATTTTGCCCCTATTACCGATGCAGATGCCTTGGGGCTTTGCCTATAGTCAACAGCCAGAGGCACAGATGGCAGTCTTGCAACAATTAGGGTTTGAATAAAGCAGCTATGGGTACCTTGATTCGGTTTGTTTTCATGGCCGTAATTACCTGCTCGACCTTATTGGCTTGCAATGCTTTTTTTGTGAATAGTCCTCTATCTCCCCCCAACCAGCTAGAGACTGTTGCGCCTGCAAATGTTGCTATTACTGTCACCAAGGCATCCGAGCCTGAGCGCCTTCCCGATGCTCCCTATCTGCAAACACCGATGGCAGCAGTGCAGAAAATGCTCCAGATGGCAAATGTCAAAGAAACCGATGTTGTGTACGATCTGGGCAGTGGTGATGGCAGGATTGCGATCGCTGCGGCGCAGATGTTTGGGGCTAAAGCGATCGGCATTGAGATCGATCCCGAACTAATTCGCGAATCCGATCGGGAATTAAAATCAGCGATCGCTAAAACACCGACAATTTACGATCGGATTAAATTTATTCAGCAAGATTTTTTTAAGGCGGATTTGCGGGATGTTACGGTGGTTACGCTATACCTTTTGCCAGAGGCAAATCTCCGCGTCCGTAATGAAATTTTATCCAAACTAAAAGCAGGAACAAAGGTGATTTCCTATGAATATGATTTGGGAGATTTACCTGCTAGTCAAATGGAAAAAATCAAAATAGGCGATCAAGAACAGACTATTTATCTATGGGTTTTAAGCTAATCAAACCTCCAAAGATGATTGGCGACGCTTTACGTCGCCAATCATCTTTGGAGGTTTGGTATAAGGGTTTTCAAGTTATAGCTGCCGCCAGTCTTGTTAGGACAAAATTAAAACCCAAAATATTGTTGCCGCGCGGAGCGCGGCAACAATATTTTGGGTTTTCTATCCTGATATTGATAGCTGCTATCAATATCAGGATAGAGGCTCTATTTATCTTTTGTGCTAGTCTGTTAGCTCTCTCAATTTCATTCTATTTCTTAATGAAAAACAGTCTATTTGCCGAGATTGCACTGATTTTATCCTCCTTAATTGTAGTAATTCCCATTCAAGCTCAAAGCGATCGCCTATGTCCTGCACAGATGCAAAAAGAGGTGGAAAAAATTGCCCAATCCCCTAAATTAAATCACTCACGCGTTGGTGTTTTTATCCAAACTAATGGGACTAAATCGCAAACATTGGCAAGTCTAGATAGCGATCGCTATTTTATGCCTGCTTCTAATACCAAATTATTTGTGACGGCGACTGCTATCAAAACTTTGGGGGCTGACTACCGCTTTGCGACTCGATTAATGTCGCGCAATCCTCCTAATGATAGGGGTGAAATCGATCATGGACTGTGGTTAGTTGCTTCAGGTGATCCGAGTTTGCAATCGGCGACAGGACTCAAATCCCTAGTCACACAACTCAAGAATAAAGGGGTAAAGCAGATCAATGGCGGAATCTGGACTTTGACAGCCCGCAAGGGGGCAGAGATTGGCGATAGTTGGGAATGGGGAGATTTACAGGAATATTATGGAGCGAAGGCTTCACCATTTACCATTAATGAAAATGCTCTCAATTGGATAGTTAGTCCCTCTTCAATCGGCAAGCCTGCAATATTTGCATGGGAAGAACCCAACTTCGCAACCGACTGGCGGGTAGATAATCAATCAATCACTGTTGGAGCCGATGAGCCATCTACCTTACAAGTGATTCGTCCCTATGGTCAAAAAGTGGTGATCATCACAGGACAAGTACCCGAAAAATCTGAACCTGAGCTTGGTGGTGTGGCAATTCCCGATCCTGAAGCCAATCTATTAGCGCTTTTACGCCAAGAACTGCTCGCGCAGGGCATTACCATCTCTTCAGACAGTAGTAACAAAAATAGTAACAAAGCTCAAAAGCTTCCCCCGATCCAAGATTTGGCGATCGCTTTGTCGCCGCCGCTTTCGGAATTAATCAGTATCACCAACAAAAATAGTAACAATCTTTACGCTGAACTCTTGCTCCGTGCTTTGGGCGATCGCTTCCATGAAGTCCTTCCCGATGACAGTGTATTGGGCGGTTTGCTCGCCGTTAACAAGTATTTACAATCGATCAATGTCCCCTCTGATAACGCTCTATTAGTCGATGGTTCGGGGCTATCGCGTCAGAATTTGACCACCCCCAAAACGATCGTGCAGCTTTTACAAAGTATGGCTAGCGATCGCCATTTTCGTAAATCCTTAGCGATCGCGGGTGTTGATGGTAGTCTAACTAATCGATTTAAAAATACTGATGCACAGGGCATAATTCAAGCCAAGACTGGCGGATTGACAGGATCTGTTGCCCTATCTGGCTATGCTAGTCCGCCGCACTATCGCGAAGTTATTTTCAGTATCATCATTAATAACAGCAATCTTCCGTCAAAGGAATTGAAGCAATACATTGATGCGATCGCCCTACTATTAACTCGCCTTGATACCTGTGAATGAAAAACTGGTTGGCTCAAAATAAATTCCTATGCATAGCGGTTATAGCCTTAGCCCTAGTCAGTATCTCGGCAATTACAGTCATCGCCTTGTCTCCCCAGACAACCTCTTCTCAGATCGACCCATCAGCCCAGTCTCAGCAATGTTCAGCTATGACAGATAGCCTCAGTAAATCCGATAGTTTGCAATTTCATCCCATTAAGATTTTGGCTGAACCTTGGCGTGGTGAGCATCATGTTTACGCCATATTTGCCTTACCGCTGCAATATCAGAAGATCTACCATCGCTCGCAATTGCTGGTTAAGGGCAACGATACCCCTTGGCAGATTACGCCCACCGATGGACGTAAATATGGTGTTGCCATTCCCCAAGGTCATTTTTTGGTAATCGGATTTTTTCGGACTCGCCTCGCCCTTTGGTACTGGGCAAATGGTCGCTTTGGTGATTTGCAACAACCCTGTAACTGGACGCTCCATCTATTTCCTAAGTAATACCAAAACACAAAATGGCTAAACCATTTTGTGTTTTAAAAACCCTTACTGGGCTTGGTTTTTAATTCACTGAAGTGTTGTCTCACTTCAGTGAATTGGTGTTATAGCTATCGCCAAATGGACTAGGACATAAACCGCAAGAATTGACTGGCGGCGCTTCGCGCCGCCAGTCAATTCTTGCGGTTTGATTTGTCCTAATTTAAGTGACTGTAGCTATAAAAGCCTTGCTTAGCAAGGCTTTTACTTTTTAGGGGTGAATGGAACCATCGGGCATAGTTGCGCCACTTAAATTTGTACGATCGAGTTTCGTCAAGCTAAGGTCAGCTTTGAGGAGATTGGCTTCGCTTAGGTTGGCATGATTGAGATCGGCGCGAGTTAAAATTGCTCCTCTTAGATCGGCTTTGGTGAGGTTTGCCTGACTGAGATCTGCCCAGCCGAGATCGGCTCCGCGTAGGTCTGCGCCGCTCAAATTAACGTGGGTTAAGATCGATTCGCTCAGGTCAATCCCATGCAGCGAGACTCCCTGCATATCGATGTCATGCAGATGGGTTTGCTCGAAGTTGCGATCGCCTTTAGCATAGCGATCGAGTAGTTCGGTCTTAGTTAGCGCGGCATGGGAGGGTAATGTCATAGGTTTGGGCTAAAACCGCTAAAATTCGGTTTTACAATCATAACAACAAACAGACGAATAGGAGAAATGGCGCTTTGAGCTGGCTCTTTGTTATAATCTGATTTTTTGTGATGACAGATTGGTTACAACGAACGGAACTGCTGATTGGTGCTGATGGATTGAAAAAACTCCAACAGGCTAATGTCTTAGTAGTTGGAATGGGAGGTGTGGGCAGTTTCGCGGCGGAGTTTTTATGTCGAGCGGGGATCGGTCGCATGACAATTGTGGATGGCGATCGCGTCGATCCCTCCAATAAAAATCGTCAGATTGTCGCGCTCGATAGTACTGTCGATGTTCATAAAGCAGATGTCATGGCGGTGAGAATGCGTGATATCAATCCAGAGATGCAATTGACCGTCATTAAGGAATTTTTAACTCCCGATCTGATGATGGAGTTAGTTACGACTAAGTTTGATTGGGTACTAGACTGCATTGATAGTTTGCAGCCCAAGCTTTATTTTCTGGGGGCAGCGGCTACGAATGGGGTAAAGGTAGCCAGTAGTATGGGCGCTGGTGGCAGGATCGATCCGCAAAAGGTGAGAATCGCGCCAATTTTTGAAACTGATTGTTGTCGGTTTGCTTACAAAATTCGGAAAGGGCTAAGGCGTAAGGGTTTCGCTCAGGCAAATATTATTGCTGTTTATTCCGAGGAGTTGGTCAATCGGAATTCATTGCAGTTAACCGATGGCAGTAACTTTAAGCGATCGTATTACGGCACAATTTCCTACTTACCTGCCCTATTTGGTTTAAACCTTGCCAGTATTGTCATTCGCGATTTAATCGCATAGTTTTATAGCTATCGCCAAATGTACTAGGACATAACCCCCAAGGATTGACTGGCGGCGCGAAGCGCCGCCAGTCAATCCTTGGGGTTTGATTTGTCCTAATTCAATTGACTGTAGCTATACCAGAGGATTTACCACTTTTTATAAGGCAAAAACTTACCGTTCATCGTCACCTTAACGCGATCGCCTTTGGGATCTTCCACCTTCTCGATGTCGAGGGTAAAGTCAATGGCACTCATGATGCCATCGCCAAACTTCTCATGAATAATTTCCTTAATGGGATAACCATACACCTGCATGATTTCGTAAAAGCGATAAATGAGCGGATCGGTAGGAATTACTGCGCCTAAGCCTTTACTGGGGAAGGAGCTTAATGCCGAAACAATATCTTCCCCTAGCTCCAAGATATCGGCAATTTTTTGGGCTTCTTCAACGGAAGTACTATTCTGACCATAAAACAACGACGCGATCCAGACTTCATCATGTCCAATCAACTCTTCAAGATCGGCAAAGCTTAAACCTTTTGCTTTTTTGGCGGCAAGGAGGGTATGGGTAAAAGCAGGAAATTCAACTGTCATAAAATTTATTTGGGTTTTCTTAGCTTGGGTTTTCTTAGCTAGTTCATCATTTAGTAGCCTAGTAGCCGAGGCTTTCGTTGCGCTTGCTCTGTGGAAGTTCCGATACGGTGGATGGGACTTCACGCTTGGGGCGAAGCGGAGCTGCTTGTAAAAAAATTGATTTTTCTGGACTCTCCCTTACTAACTCTCCAGGCTTCTTTTGAATTGATTGCAACATCTCATTGTCAAAAGACCCTGCGGCATTAGTCAGTTGTCGTTCTTGGCGTTGGAGTTGTTCTAATTTTTTATATTGTTGATTCCATTGTTCTTGAGCATAAACCGTCCACCCATAAATAGCGAATACCGAGGCAGTGAGTAAAACGGTAGCAGCGATAGAAAGTTTTTGGGTAGCCATCAAAACCCGCAACCATAGGGGCAAAGGAAAAGAGTTTGTCCTTGGCAACCGTTTCACATTGCGATTATTGGCTGGGGGGCGACTTGCTTGCAGGCGTTTATTCTTGCGATCAAGAGGCTGAGGGGATCTCTGTGGTTCAGGCATTCTCGCTCTGCTAGCTGTCATTTTCTTAACTCTTTTTTCACTCAAGATTCACCACTGCTACTTGTAGCACTTTCAGGGAGAAATTACAAAGTAGTTTTTGAACATTTTAAAAATAAATTTTAAAAATAAATTTTAAAATTTATTTGGAATTTATTTGGAATTTATTTTGGGTTAGAGACTTACTAGCAATGAATTAGTACAGAACCCGCTATAGGAAACAGTACAGACTTTGCTAAATAACTTAATAAATAGGTTGTGGGAATTAAATGTTGGCTAGGTTAGCGATAGCGTAACCCATCATCTTTATACAATTGAATTTTTATACAATTGAATTGTAAAAGCATGTTATGGATGCGTTACGTTACGCTAATGCATCCTACAGATAATTTAGCTTTTAATTTAGCTTTCCTACTTACACAAAATAGAATCACAAGAATTATAGCGATCATTGATTTTTTGGCAACAAGAATTTGACAGAAATCCGATCGCCTTCTTTTAAACCGAGTTCTTGGGTTAAACCAGATCTCACTTCAATGACGTTGTCAGCAACGACACCACCCTCTGGATAGATCGGACAGGGATCGCTTTTACAGGTCGTCGCATTACGGGCGATCGCTTTTACTTCGCCATTGAGCAAGAAAATAATATCGAGGGGAGAAGGGGTGTTTTTCATCCAAAAAGCCACGGGACGCGCGGGAATGAAGGGAAATAGCATACCGCGATCGTCGGTCAAGGGCGGGCGAAACATTAATCCCTTCTCCTGTTCATCTGGGGAGTTAGCTACCTCTAGTTGGATTTCTTTTCCTGAGATAGTCGCTGTGGCAGTAATTGACAAGTATTGAGCCAGCTCTGAAACTGGTTTGGGTTTGGTTTGGGGAGCAAGGGTTGGCGTAGATGAAGTTGCGGGGATCGCTATGCTAGTAGATGGTTTTGATGCATCATTACCCGTAGGAGCACAGCCCATTAAACATATACTGAGGCTAATCGTACATAGCTTTATACAAAGTATTTGGATCGAACTAGGGTTAGGTGTGTCACAATTTCTAGAAGTATTGCCAGTCATATTGCCAGTCATCCTATGTCCTTTCCTCTACATATCGCATTTATCTGGCACCAACATCAACCTCTTTACAAAAGTGCGATCGCTGGCAAATATCATTTGCCTTGGGTGAGGTTGCATGGCGTAAAAGATTATTTAGATTTGGCATTGATGTTGTCAAGATACCCCAAACTTCATCAGACGATTAACCTCGTGCCATCTTTGATTCTCCAATTACAAGACTATGTGGAGGGGAAAGCATTCGATCCTTATCTATCACTAACCTTGACTCCTGTGGATACGCTAACGCGATCGCAGAAAAACTTTATTGTCGAACATTTTTTTGATGCCAACCATCAAACAATGATCGAGCCATACCATCGCTATGCCGATTTATGGGCACAAAGACAGGCTTACGGCATTGATTGGTGCATTAATAATTGGCAAGCACCTGATTTTAGTGATTTACTGGCTTGGCATAATTTGTCATGGATCGATCCCCTATTTCGAGATACCGATCCCGAAATTGCCGAATGGTTCAGCCGTGGTAAAGATTTCACCCTTGCCGATCGCCAAAGAATTTATAGCAAGCAACGCAAGATCATCGCTCAAATTTTGCCCCAGCATCGGCTAATGCAAGAGCAAGGACAACTGGAAATTACGACCACTCCTTATATGCACCCGATCATGCCTCTCCTCGCCGATACGCAGGCGGGTAGGATCGCTGTACCGCAGATAAATCTGCCTAACAATCGCTTCCGCCATGAGCCAGATATCACGCTGCATTTAGAAAAAGCTAAGGAGGTTTACCGCCATCACTTCAACCGTGAGCCCAAGGGGTTGTGGCCATCGGAGCAATCCGTTAGTCCCGCAATTTTGCCCCATGTCTCTAAGCAAGGATTTTCTTGGCTATGTTCCGATGAAGGGATTTTAGGCTGGAGCCTCGGACATTATTTCCGTCGCGATGAGCGGGGAGCGATCGATGCCCCTCACCTGCTCTACCAACCCTATCGATTGGAAACAATTCACGGGGACTTAGCAATTATCTTTCGCGATCGCCTGCTGTCCGATCTCATTGGCTTTAGTTATGGCGCACTTTTACCGCAAGCTGCCAGTGATGACCTATGCGATCGCTTGATGGCGATCCACAGGCAGCAAAATGAGTATTTAGCCGAACATCCAGAAAGTCAGCCTTGGTTGGTAACGATCGCCCTTGATGGGGAAAACTGTTGGGAATTTTATCCTCAAGATGGCAATCCGTTTTTGCAGACCCTATATGAAAATCTTTCTAACAACGACAATCTCAAATTGGTTACCCCCTCGGAATATCTAGAAAAATTTCCCCCCGTAGAAAAAATCCCCCCGCATCAGTTGCATAGCGGCTCTTGGATTGACTCTAGTTTTACGACATGGATCGGCGACCCTGTCAAAAATAGAGCTTGGGAGTTACTTGCCGAAGCCAGAAATGTTTTAGCAAGTCATCAAGAGGCAACGCCAGATAATAATCCCGAAGCATGGGAAAGCTTGATGGCAGCCGAAGGATCGGATTGGTTCTGGTGGTTTGGTGAGGGACATAGCTCCAATGATGATGCCATGTTCGATCGCCTATTCCGCGAGCATCTACAGGTCATTTATCGAGCCTTGAACGAACCAGTCCCCCACGCCTTGCTCTATCCTCTCGAACCCCACGATGTCTCTACCAGCGATCGTCCTACCAATCTCATCGAGCCCTTAATTAACGGCAGATTTGAAAATGAGGGTTGGCAAGGGGCAGGCAAAATTGAAATTAGTGGCGCACGCGGGGCAATGCATCAAAATGCTCCTGTCAAGCGCCTATGGTATGGTTACGATCATTTTTATTGCTACTTACGCCTAGAATTTAGTAATCTAGAGAGCATTGTTCAAAGTAAACTACATTTGTTATGGTTTTATCCGAGTAGGATCCACCCCAACAGCCCTGTCAAGCTTCTTGATATGCCTGATGTATCACCGCTAAATTATTTATTTCGCCATCACCTAGCGATCGATTTTGCCGATAAATCAGTCCAGCTTCAAGAATCTACAGAAAAGTTTCAGTGGGAAACCATCGCAACTCATACGAAAATAGGTTTTGAGCAATGTTTAGAAATTGCCGTACCTTGGAGCGATTTGGCCGTTAAGCCTCAGTCTGTAGCAAGACTCGTTATTCTGCTTAGCCAAAAAGAGCATTTTCAGATGTCTCTGCCCGAGTATACGATTATCCCTATTGAAGTACCCTAGTGTTGCGCCTTAATATTGCGCCTTAATATTGCGCCATAATGTTGCGGTAATGTTGCGTTATTAAAGAGATAACAGTGGAAAAGCTAGAAAAAACCAGCATTGAGTCGATTGTCGATCAGGCTTTGCAAGATGGCTACTTAACTCCAGCGATGGAGTCGGAAGTTGGGCGAATTTGTGACAGTGCCTTTGAACTATCCGTTGAAGAATATATGGCACTCGATCGCCTGATGGGTGCATTGCTGACGGGAGAGGTGGTTGCCGTTCCCCGCAAGCAGTTTATTAATGTGATGGAAGAGTTGGTGCTGAGCGAAGCCGTGGCAAGGGTCGCAGAGATCGAGGCAACAAGTAATAAAGTCCTAGACTTGGGGGATATTGCCGCCTATGCCCTAAATCGTTTACCGCCTCTATACGCCACTACAGAACAGGGTGCTAATTATCAACGCGATCGTGCCCTTGCCGATTTACAACATTTGATCGCCCAGCAGGTCAAGGAAGCGATCGATCGCAATATCGATCGTCCTGAATTTTTCCCCGATCGCTCTAATTTTGGATCGATTAATAAGGACTCCGTACTTTCCCAGCTTAGCAATCTTTTGCAAGCCTATGCCCCTGACTTTGAGGAAAAGGTTTAGGAAGGAATTGATTTTTGACTGGTAGATTAATTTGTGGATTGATTGCCAAACAAAAATGTCAATGGGTAGCTGGGGGTAGCAGTAAAACCTAGAATGCCGCGATCGCGATGCTCGTAGATCAGTGCGTTATGCTCGTCAAATAAGAAAGTCCCACCACGCTGAGTCATATAGGACGCATCGGGAACGTAGGCTTTCCAGTTGCCGAGAACTTCTGCCATGTTTCGCAAGCGCAAAGTTGCTAGCTCAAAAGGACGTTGAAAGCCTTTACCGCCCGCCCATTGGAAGAATGAGCCTTTTAAAGCTGGTAATGGTGAGGCTTTAATTATTTCTTCATCACCGATCAGTTGGGGGGCAAAGCGATCGCCACGATAGCCACGAAAAACCTCTGCTAAGGTGCCTTGACTGCCAATCCCCGCACACATCAGCATTAAATTAATCCAAGCGCTTTGTCCTGCGGATAGTAAGGGGTATTTCGCAGTCAATCCTGAGTACAGACCTAACTGACGATGTAACTCTCCTGTAGCATCAATAAATAGGCTGTTTTCATCAAAGCCCGTAAATTTGCAAAAATACTGACCCGATTGGCGATCGCCGATACCTACAGCTCTAACAACAATTCCTGCGGATTGAATGCGATCGATTTCTCGCTGTATCCACCAAATATATTCGAGGCTATCAAAATCGCCTAATTGTGGAAGCACTAAAATCAATTTACGGTTTAATTTGCGGTTTAATTCGTGCTGTTCTGATGGGCAATTATCGCAATGATCAAGAATGGAAGCGATCGCGCCATCACTAACACGCTGCCTTTGCGTTTGACTCAGAATCTCGTAAGTATTTTGATTCATACCGTAATTAACTTACCTAAAGAAAATATGTATAATGCCAATTCACAAAAGTGTGACAATACTTTTGTGAATTATAGCTACCGCCAGTCTTGTTAGGACAAAATTAAAACCCAAGATCGTGTTGTCGCGCGGAGCGCGGCAACATGATCTTGGGTTTTATGTCCTGATACAGTTGGCGGTAGCTATA
>NZ_LIRE01000203.1 GCF_001402795.1 Pseudanabaena sp. 'Roaring Creek' | reverse complement strand
TATAGCTATAGCCAAATAAGTTAAGACATAAAAACCAGAAGAGTGTTGCGGCGCTTCGCACCGCAACACTCTTCTGTGTTTTGTTTTTGTCCTAACATAACTGGCTACTGCTGTACCTGTAGCCCTAAACTCAAAAGAGGAGTGGCGGCGCTTCGCGCCGCCACTCCTCTTTTGAGTTTATTTTGCTATAGCTATTAGGCAAAATCAAATAGCATTGTGGTCATGTATCGTTCTGTCCATTCAGTGCCAAAGGACTTTTCGAGAACGCGCCTCGTTTTATCATTTTGTTGTTGTTTTTCGCAATAATAACGCTGCCCAGCCAGAACTTGCTCGATTTCAAGGGAAGTTGTTAATGGCTCTGTCGCTACCGCTAGCTGACAATGCAGGGTTAAATATTCCCTCACTCTTTGTAAGAAATCAGCC
Source organism: Pseudanabaena sp. 'Roaring Creek' (assembly GCF_001402795.1). Lineage (GTDB taxonomy): Bacteria > Cyanobacteriota > Cyanobacteriia > Pseudanabaenales > Pseudanabaenaceae > Pseudanabaena. The sequence continues at coordinate 17,324 of NZ_LIRE01000203.1, read as the reverse complement.
TCTTCACGATCGCCCATGGGACGCACAAACAAACAAAAATCTGAAAAAATATCGCCCCATTGGGGTAGTTCACGGGTCTGCTCGAATTGCAGCGCTGGCAAATCAGATAGCGCATTGTAGTAACTGCGAGGTAAAGCACGTTCGGGATGCACTGGGGATAAATCAACGATCGCTGCACTAATACTTCCACGACCACCTACTAAATCGGCTCCAAAAATAGGAATCCCATATTCAGGATTGGGAAACATCACACAGTGGAGAATATCTAGAACATTACCAACTCTTGCGAGTTCTAAATGCAATTTCCGAAACTGAGGAGTTTTATAGCAGTGATTTTCAATGACTAGACGTTCGCCTTCTAAAGCCCCCTCGACATAACCCAAATCTTCGGGCACTTGATAAGAGGACAAATCTAAGTTGTCTCTCCAGACAGCTTCAATGCAATCAGCTAAGTTATGAATTAAAGGATATTGTTGCTCTCGCAGCGACACTTGTGTAGCTTGAGTCATGCGATTTTATCTCAATGTATATGAATTTTAAAAAAGGATTTTTTAAAGTATTTATCGTTTGACCATGACTGATTTTTTGTGCAAAATTCGTGTAAGTAGCTAGGCATAATTAAAAACCAAAACCAGAGAGCATACCGCCCGCTGCGCGGGCGGTATGCTCTTCTAGGTTTTAAGTTTACTTATGCCTAGCTACTTAGAAATCATCAAAGGGTTTGAACGTGGTGCTTCACGATAATTATACCAAAGCTCAAAATGGCTACGCCATTTTGAGCTTTGGTCTTACAGGTAAGCCTGAATTCGTTGTAGGCGATTGTGAATCCTGTTCACTAGATCTATGCCCACGACTGGTTTACATAAATAGTCATCCGCCCCAACGCTAAAAGCGAGATTTTGGGTATTGGCATCATTCATCACGCTGAGAAATAGGACTGGTAAGCGCCGCCAGTCGAGATTACTCCTTAGAGCTTGACAGATTTCAATCCCGTTCATCTGTGGCATATTCACATCTAAGACTAAAACATCGGGCAAAACGGATTGCAATACCGTCCAAAAATCCTTAGGATCGGCTAAGGTTGTCACTTTAAATCCCCAAGGCTGGAGCAACTTCAGCAACGATCGCAGGCAGTCAATATCATCATCTACAATCATCACCTTTGTAACTATTTGCGAAACATCTTGTGCAAGTAACGAAAATGACAAATCAGAAATCGCTGCCACGGGTGCATTACAAATTGAGTCTATGCTTTGAATTGAACTCTCTAAGGAAATAGCTAAAGCTTCTAATATTTCTAATTGATTTTTTTTGAGTAATGTTTGACTTTTAAGAAGATTTTCTAACTGGCTAGCCAACTGCATGGCGATCGTCAATCCCAAGGTTCCCAACGTACCAGTCAATTTATGGGCAATTTGGTACGCTTGGGCCTGCGATTGCGGATCTAATTCGCCAGATTTTAATTTCTGCACCACTTGAAATATGCTCTTGACCTGTTCCAAACTCCTCGGTTTAGTATTAATCCACTGTTCGTTTAAAAACGCTAAATACATTTCCTGACGAGTCGAGTGATTACTAGAATCTTGAGAACCAAGCAATGGGGGAGCAATCAATGGGGGAGTCGGTAGATCTTTTTGGGCTAGAGGATCTGGCGCTTTCAAGTAATAGCCGCGTCCATGCACGGTCGCGATAAAATCCGAGGGTGCGCCTACGGATACTAATTTATGCCGTAACCGCCGAATATGCGATCGCACGGTTGCCTCTGAAGGAAATTCATCGGAAGACCAAAGGCGATCGAGAATTTCATCAGCGCTTAGCAAATGCTGGCTATCACGCAGTAATAGCTCCAACAACTCATATTCTTTATTAGTTAGGGTTAAGGGATGACCATTGTAAGAAACTTCACAGGTACTCGGATTTAACAATAAATCTCCCCAAACCAATAGAGGAAAGGAACTAGCATTACTCCGACGCAATAACGCCCGAATTCTTGCAATTAACTCAGGTAAATCAAAGGGCTTCACCACATAATCATCCGCCCCTGCATCTAATCCACTAACCTTAGCCATACTGGTATTTTGCACGGTCAGCAATAGAATTGGGGTAGTATATCCCTCTGCCCGCAATCGTTGACATAGATGAATACCATCTAGCTTAGGCAAAACTATATCTAAGAGAATCAAATCGTAATCAAAGGTAGAGCCATAGATCCATCCCATCTCGCCATCCTTGACCACATCCACAATGTAGTGATGTTCTGCCAAACTTTTAGTTAAAACAGCAATTAGTACTTCATCATCCTCAACGAGCAATATCTTCATAACTTTTTATCTATAGCTATCGCCAAGTGTATCAGGGCATATAGCTGTCGCCACTCACGTTATACCAATGCCAAAAATCAAACCCAATAGAGAGTTGCGGCGCTTCGCGCCGCAACTCTCTATTGGGTTTGATGTCCTGACTTAAGTGAATATAGCTATAATTCACTGAGGTCAGTTCGGGAAAATACGTAAACGTCTATTGGGTTCAGCGCCGTAGCTTTCCGATCGCAATTGGTAATGCTCGACTAGCTCGTGTTGCATCCGCCGAATAATTGACGAACGGGGCAGCAACTCCACGGGTTGACCTTTGGGAATCACAATCTGTTCGACGGCAAGACGGGTTTCTTCGAGGGCTTCGATTTCATCCTCAGAGTCACCATAGGCAAACATATTCAGGTCGCTAATGGTATCGGTGGGGCTTTCGTCAATATGTAAAATGCGTCTCAAAGCACGGGTAATTTGCGGCAGGGTACTGGTTTTGATCGCGTGAATGGGAATTTGCCTTGCTTCGGCAACTTGACGTACTTTCGAGCTAGTCCGAATCTGCGATCGCAAAGCAAGCACGATATCCGCTTCATCGAGATCTTTGGTAATTTCAATCGGCAAATTGATCGATTGCACTACCTGCTCGGTTTGATGGCGGCTAACGCCGTAGAGATAAACATTGAGAGTACCAAACCGCTCCCGCATCGTGTCGTAGGAGGCAAGATCGCCAAATTCTTCCTCTTCCTCCGCAATGGATTCATTTAGTTCGGCTACGTTATTGCGATCGATATTACGATCGATATGGCGATCGATCTTACTCGTCAGATCGGCAACCTCGGTACGCATTTGCACCTGTGGATCGAGGGGTAGGGGTTTGATTTTGCCCGTTGCCCGCCAACCCTTGACCGCAGGATTGCGCATCACTTCAGGATTTTTGGGCTTCTCCTCAGTGGTCGTAACTTCTCCCGCATCGCTGACTGCCCGAATTTGACGACCAGGATCGCGATCGCGCAGGAGCATATCGATCGTACCTGCCACATCGGTATGGACTGCCCAGCGGTAGCGTTCCCACATTTCTACGGCAATATCAAAGGTAGGCTGAGCCTTGCGTTCGAGGATGCTTTTTTGGGGCAATCCTCTGCGGCGCATTTCTTCGTCACCGAGGGTAACAGACTGAATGCCACCGATCAGATCGGAGAGGGTCGGATTTTTGATGAGGTTCGCCAATTGATTGCCGTGAGCTGTGCCAACCAGTTGCACTCCTCGTTCGGCGATCGTTCTGGCGGCAAGGGCTTCTAATTCTGTCCCAATTTCATCAATCACAATGACTTCAGGCATGTGATTTTCCACAGCCTCGATCATCACTTGGTGTTGCAGTTCGGGTTGAGAAACCTGCATTCTTCGCGCCCGACCGATCGCAGGGTGAGGAATATCCCCATCGCCTGCAATCTCATTGGAAGAATCGATAATCACGACCCGCTTATTGAGATCATCCGCAAGGACGCGGGCAATTTCGCGCAGAGCCGTAGTTTTGCCCATTCCAGGTTTACCCAAGAGCAAAATTGACTTACCTGTTTCTACCAAGTCGCGAATCATGGCGATCGTACCGTAGACGGCTCTGCCAACGCGACAGGTTAATCCGATGATCTCGCCTTTGCGGTTGCGAATGGCACTGATACGGTGTAAGGTGCGCTCGATTCCTGCACGATTATCGCCTCCAAATTCGCCAACTTGCTGGACACAGATTGCCAAATCCTCTTTAGTAATCGGATCATCAGTTAAGTATTTAGTCGAGTCAAAATAACGGGCTTCGGGCAACCTACCTAAGTCCATCACAATTTCGACAAGTTGTTCTAAACCACCACATAGTTCAAGGCTATTTTTGATGCGCGGCGGCAAAATATCGAGAAGTTGATCGAGATTATCTGTAACTTGCTTGCGGATTGATTCCATTAGGCTTTTATTTTTTTATGGTTATTTTTAACGATTAATTTTTGGTGACTATCCAAGCAATATGCTCTTCCAATCTTTTAAAGATGGGCGAGGCAGCGTTCATCTTTACCAATTTTTTTAATTTCGTTGTCGTACATGCTTATTAAGAATTTTTAAGATGGCATTTTAAGATGGCGTTTTAAGATGGCGTTTTGAGTTTTTAATTCAAGATTTGATTTGTGAAACCAGCTTGCGAGCAATCGCCACAGCTTGTCCGAGCAAATCGGGGCGATCTTCAAGGCGATCGGGGATAGGCTCCTCCAAACCTTCAAGAAAATCCATTACTATCTTGCGAGCATAGCTACCGTAGGCAACTCCAGCCACGGGAATGTCAGCTTGGCGTAGCTTCGGAACAGTACTCGCATTTGTACCGCCAGCCAATTGCACAAAACCAGTAGGTAACTGAAAATCCAAAACTTTCCGTCCTAATTGCAAGGCAGCTCGGGTGGTACCATCACCAATATCACCACTCATGGGTCTACCATCGGTTTGCCAGATCAGCGATCGCGGCTGGGGCTGCATCGCCCTTAGTAAAGACATGAGATATTCACGCAAATCATCACAGTCTGGGAAACTAACCGCCACCAGCTGGAGTTGAGGGATAATCGGACTTAATCGCCGCCAAAATGAGGCAAATTCTTGAGTGCGATGGGGTTGGGTATGAATTTCGATCGCATTAATGGACTGATTAAGTACTTCATCAAAGATATCTTCAGGGACGTAGACCTGTTCGCGAGTATGAATTATCTTCACTGGACATAGGGGCAGACAACGACCACACCCATAACAAAGATTTGGCATGATCCCATTGTAATCATTACTAAACTTGATTGCTGTGGTGGGGCATACTTTTTCGCAAGGTCTTGGGCAATCGCTCAGACAAAGCTGCGGGTCGAAGACCGCTTTCCGAAAATGGGGGTCTTCTCCATCATTGAAACTAACCATTATTAAAGGAGAGATCGCCTTTAAGTCCAAATCTAATGCTACCGCTACACCTTCTCGTGCAGCCCGAATCGTGGCAGGATCGGGAGCAATATCTATACAGTCAGCCCCAGCGAGGGTGTAGATCAGAGCTAAATTGCGAATTGCAGGTAAATCCTGATAACTAGCACCGCAGATAAGTTTAAACCACTGGTGCGAGCGAAGAATTTCAATTTCCATAATTTCAGAGTCATCTACTCATCGTAAATCAAAGCAATGTAGACCCTGAAAAACCTCATAGCTAGGGACTGACTCGATTGTAACCTCTGAATGGTTAGGACGCGATCGCCAATTCACTCAATTTGCAACACATTCCCAGACTAAAAGCTAAAAGAAATGCAGCAGCTACCAGTTAACCACCATAAGTAGACCCTGCATAATTATAGCTACTGCCAGTCTTATAATTAAGACAAAATAAAAACCCAAAATCATGTTTTCGCGCTCCGCGCGAAAACATGATTTTGGGTTTTTATGTCCTGATACAGTTGGCGGGAGCTATAAAACCTAAAGATAAAAAAGAGATAAAAAGAAACAAAAAACGTCGCGCTAAAGTTTTGGGGCTTTATATTTAATTATGCCAAGCTATTTACCCCCTTCCCACTGAAGAAATATAGAAATCCTAAATGGTTTGTGGAAGCGCAAAAAAGATGGGGCTTCCATAAAACCAAGAAATAGCGGTGTTTGGCTTTGCCCCATACCGCTATTTCTTGGCTAGGAAGGGAGTAGCAGCAATCAATTATAGTATCCATAGAAAAAAATCAATAGATAAAACTATTTCCATTTAGATATATCTTTGCAATAATCATAGACAATTAATTATGATTTTCTATAAGTCAATAGAGTTTATATGATAAATAACTGGCTGGACACGATCTGGCTGATTCCCTGCTACTCCTTGGTAGGTGCAATGCTATCGATCGTCTGGTTTCCTAGTATTACCCGCAAAACAGGGCCAAGACCAGCAGGCTACATCAATATCCTGATGACCTTTGTCTCCCTGATTCATGCGATCGCTGCATTGACCGTAGCTTGGGGACAGCCAGAATACTCGTTGTCCTTTCCTTGGTTAACTGTAGGGGGATTGCACTTCAACCTTGATTTAGAGATTTCGGCAATTAACGTTGGCGCGATCGTCTTAATCACGGGAATCAGCCTTCTCGCAGAAATTTATGCCGTAGGCTATATGGAAATGGATTGGGGCTGGGGCAGATTCTTTGCCTTGCTAGCTCTTTTTGAAGCTGGCATGTGTTCCTTAGTTCTATGCGACTCCCTCTTTTTTAGTTACGTTATTCTTGAAGTTCTCACCTTAGGTACTTATCTGCTTGTAGGGATTTGGTATAACCAGTCCCTTGTCGTCACAGGTGCAAGGGATGCCTTTTTAACCAAACGGGTAGGCGACCTAATTCTATTAATGGGCGTAGTGGGCTTACTGCCCCTAACTGGCACTTGGAACTTTAGCGAACTCACCCAATGGGCTAGCAAGGCAAACGTCGATCCTCTCGCGATTACCCTAGTAACCCTAGCCCTCATGGTCGGTCCTATGGGCAAATGCGCTCAATTTCCATTGCATCTCTGGCTAGATGAGGCGATGGAAGGCCCCCTCCCTAGCACGGTTTTACGCAATTCAGTGATCGTCGCGACAGGAGCATGGGTATTAGTAAAGCTCTACCCTCTCTTGGCTCTATCCCCTCTTACGCAACAGGTAGTTATCGCCGTTGGTGCGGCGACAGCCTTAGGAACGGTATTAATCTCGATCGCGCAAATTGATGTGAAGCGCTCGCTCTCCTACTTGACCAGCGCTTTTATGGGACTAATCTTTATTGCCGTTGGAACGGGCGAAATCCACAGCGCCTATCTCTTAATGTTGTCCCATGCTTTAGCGATCGCGTTATTACTAATGTCAGTAGGCAGCATTATTTCCAACAACGTCACCCAAGATCTGACGCAGATGGGCGGATTATGGCAACGCCGCCCGATTTCAGGATTGTGCTTTTTAGTTGGCGCGATCGGCTTGATCGGATGTCCTCCCCTTGGTGGATTCTGGGCAATGCTCGATCTGATTTCCCACCTATGGCAGAGCTACCCTGCTTTAGCGGAACTAATATTGCTAATTAATGGCTTGATGGCTTTGAGCTTAATACGGGTATTCGGACTAATTTGGGGCGGGAAACCCAAACAGATGACCGAAAGATCCGTTGAACCTCTCTGGCTAATCGTCCTACCGATGACATTAATGGCAGGTTTTGTACTCCATACCCCTCAGGTTCTTAGTTCTTTGGCAATCATTACCGACTGGTCAATCGTTACTAGTCCCGATGCACTTCTGTTATTAGGAGCAAATATGGCAGGGCTGACCACAGGAGCCTATCTCTATCTCAATAATGGGATTGCCAAGCCAATTCAACTGGGATGGAAGGGTTTGCAAAACTTCTTAGCCAACGATTTCTATACTCCCAAACTCTATAAAGTCACGATTGTGGGATTAGTCGATGGCATATCTCAGAAAATGTACTGGTTCGATCGCTTCTTTGTCGATGGTGTCGGTAATTTCTTTGGTTTGGCAACCCTATTTAGCGGTCAGAATCTTCGCTACAGCACCTTTGGGCAATTACAACTCTATACCCTGACAATCGTAGTCGGCATTGGAGTTCTACTTTTATTACTATTCAATCGCACTCTCTAAAACTAGATCTCTATTTAGGAATCAAACTATGCTCAGTGCTTTAATCTGGTTGCCAGTCATCGGGGCTTTAGCGATCGCTTTCCTACCGCAAAATCAAGTCAAAAAGGGCTCCGCGATCGTCGCCACCGCCATTCTCATTCTTGATTTTCTTCTACTTTATAAATTTGATATCAAGATTTCTAACTTCCAATTTTCTGAAAATTTACCTTGGCTCGAAAATCTCGGATTAAACTACAGTCTTGGCATTGACGGACTATCGCTTCCCCTAGTAGTTCTAAATGGATTGCTCACTTGGTTGATCGTTTGTTTTTGCGATCGGGAAATCAAAGAAAGGAATACCCTCTTCCATGTCTTAATGCTCTTAATTCATGCGGGAGTAAGCGGCGCAATCCTCTCCACCAACACCCTGCTATTCGTTCTCTTCTATGAAATTGAATTAATACCGCTTTATCTAGTTATTGCGGTTTGGGGCGGCGCACAGCGCAGCTATGCCGCAATGAAGTTCCTAATTTTCACTGCTATTTCAGGAATTCTGGTTTTAGTAGGATTTTTAGCTCTGGGTTGGCTCTCCGCCAATCCTACTCCGATTTTCGACTACGCGACCTTACAGAATCTCAGCTTACCCATTGAAGTTCAAGTTACCCTCCTCGTTGTGTTACTACTGGGCTTTACGATCAAAGCGCCCTTTGTCCCCTTCCATACATGGCTACCCGATGCCTATGTCGAATCGACAACACCAACCGTCATGATGCTGGGTGGTATCGTTGCCAAGCTAGGAACCTATGGTTTGTTTCGTTTCTGCGTCGGACTATTTCCTGAAGCTTGGGCTTTGCTCTCACCTTGGATCGCGCTATGGGCTGGGTTAGGTATTCTCTATGGAGCCATGACCGCGATCGCCCAAAAGGATATCAAGAGAATGGTTGCCTACAGTTCCATCGGTCACATGAGCTATATTCTTTTGGCAGCAGCATCAGCTACTCCTCTAAGTATGGTTGGCGGCATCATTCAAATGGTCAGTCATGGTCTAGTGCTAGCACTACTATTCTATCTCGTCGGTGTAATCGAAGAAAAAGTCGGTACAAGGGATTTAGATGTTTTAAATGGATTGTTAAACCCCTTAAGAGGCTTGCCTTCAACTAGCGCCTTGTTAATCCTTGGAGGTATGGCAAGCGCGGGTATTCCTGGACTAATAGGATTCATTTCTGAATTCCTGATTTTTCAGGGGAGCTTTAGTAAATTCCCTATTCCCACGCTCTTTTCGATCATCGGTACTGGACTTACCGCCGTATATTTCGTAATTCTGCTCAACCGCACCTGTTTCGGCAAGTTAGACAATCATACGGCTTACTATCCCAAGGTTAGTGGGTTAGAACAGTTGCCAGCCCTAATTTTAACCGCCTTAATTGTCATTCTGGGAGTTCAACCATCGTGGTTAGTACGCTGGAGCGAAGTAAGTGCCGTTCAAATCATCGCCAGAGTTCCCGAAACAGCGATTGTCGCTAGTGCAAATCTCAAGTCATCCCTCTACGAGCAAATATTTTTAGCTTTTCGGAAAGACTAAAGCACAAAAAGAACTTGGAAGTTTTTTGATTCTTAAGTATCTAGGTGCAATTAAATATAAAACCCCAAAAGCTATAGCGCAAGCTGCGCTTTGCACTACAGCTTTTGACTCTGGCTTTTAATTATGCCCAGCCACTTAAATACTTAATTTAAATGCTTAATTTAAATGCTTAATATTAAGAAAAAATAGGGAAAAATTATGACCAGCACCTTACTCGAACCCACTACGAAACTACCGCCTTCCACCCATCCGCTCGCCGATATCATCCATCGCCTAGAAGCAGGTGGCTCCATGCTTCCCGATACACCCGAAAATCTCATGCAGATTATCGGACTTTACAAAGCCTATGCCGTACCAATGGATTTCTATTGGCGGGACTTGCTGTACATAGCCGAGCAAGTGTTTTTAGACCCCCTTCCTGCCTTCAAATACTTCCCAACCCAAGAATATCTCGATCTGCCCAATCACTATGCAGGCGACAATGCCGATCTCAAATTCTGGCGCGGTGAAGCCACAGCCCATCCCGAACTACTAGAATTTATGAGTAGGGGCGAACTAAAGGCAAAAATTCCGAAGCTATTTCACCATCTCTACCACGATCGCATCAATATGGAGTTTGCTGAAGAATGTATGCGGGCAATGCTCTGGCATCGCGGTATGGGCGGAGAGTTAGAACCCTATATGGATTCAGCGGAATATCGCCAGAATGCCGATCGCGCAATTAAAGCCTTCTTTAAAAATAATCCCGTCATGCTGGGACTATACAAGCTTTTTCCTGAGATGTTCATGGAACAATGCCGTCAATCCACCATGACATCAGTCCTTGGGCTATTTTGGGAAATTATGGCTCCTGTGTTTTTCGAGATGTCTGATATCTACGATGAAGGTGGATTTAAGGGCGTTCCCGATGCGATGGATTTCTTGGTAAATGGTATTTTTGCGATCGCAGGTCGCCCCATCTATCACCGTGTAAATATCGGTGGTGAATGGTTAGATATCGTTCCCAAATCTAAGGGTTTTACTTGGCTCTATGAAGCGGCTTTCCCCTATGTCGAAGCGGTGTTTTATCGCACTGCACCTTTCCGAGGAACTAAATCCTACAATGCCCAAGCCCATGAAATCCCTACCGACCAACAGGACTTCCACTTTGGTATTTTGTATGCAGATAAATTTCCCGTAGGTTCCGCAGGTATTCCCCCCACGCTACTACACCAAGATATGTACCACTTTCTCCCCCAATATCTAGTGGACTATTACAAACAATATTGTCGGGGCGAAGACGATATGTTGATTCAATTGGCGGTGAGTTTTCAGCGATCGATGTACAATGTCACATCCGCAGTAATTCAGGCTGGTCGGGCTGCCTTGCTCTATCCTCTAGACGATCCTAACCCCAAACACCTCTTAGCCAATCGCCAGTATTTTGAAGGACAAATAAATCGTTTTTGCAATCCTAAATATGGAATGGATAAAGCCGCCAGAATAAACGCGATCCAAAGTCAGGATTATCGATAGTTGTTAGCTTTTTGGTCAATCCTAAAGAGTTCAGGGAGTGTCGCTAAGCGCGCGGCACTTCATCCCCATTAAAGCAACATCCATCACCGCTTCAAGTCCATCACTGCCACAAGACAACCATGACTACAATTGTTGATATTGCCGTTAGTAATGAAGGATTTTCGACCCTTGTCACCGCCGTATCAGTGGCGAACTTAGTCGAAGCTCTACAAAGCCCAGGACCTTTTACGGTTTTCGCTCCCAATGATGCGGCCTTTGCCAAGCTTCCCGATGGTACGATCAAAACTCTAGTCCAGAATATTCCTCAACTCTCTCGCATTCTGACCTACCATGTCGTGTCAGGCAGATATAAAAGAGAAGATTTAATTGGCATTAAGTCTCTCATTTCGTTGGAGGGTTCTCAAATCGATCTAGATATTTCCCATGAGAGCTTTGAGGCAAATAATGCGACAGTCATTGCCGCAGACATCGAAGCAGACAATGGAATTATCCACGTAATCGATACCGTCATGCTGATGCGTCCCCATTGGGTATATCCAATTATGGAGTCTGGTAAAGCAGGCATAGTTTAGTAGTTCATTTACAGCGCTTTGCGCTCAAACCCAAACCAAGGGAATTTTTGAAAGGGTTGCAAAGCAACGCTTTCAAAAATTCCCTTGTTGTTCGTTTGATAGATAATTGCTTATGAGCCTGTGCTGCCCATTGTGTGGGCAGTACAGGCTTTGATTTTTTCTTTAGCTATACTGAAAACTATTTAGGATTTGCGAGAGGCTTCGACTTCGCTCAGACCACCTTTCTCAGTAGCTGAGCGAAGTCGAAGTCCTATTTTTCCCATAAATGATTTAGGATTGCTATATATAGCTACCGCTAGTCTTGTTAGGGCAAAATTAAAACCCAAGATCGTGTTGTCGCGCTCCGCGCGACAACACGATCTTGGGTTTTATGTCCTGATACAGTTGGCAGTAGCTATACCTCTATCTTCTTTAACTATCGATTGCTATACTTTGTTTCAGCAATCAGCATTAGATACTTGTTTATAGTGTTTTTAGGCTGGCATAAATAAAAAAGGTGGCACCCTATGGCGCTCAAAATCGGTAGGCTTGAGGTTGGATTTAGGCTATTTGTCTCTCTAATTGCGATCGCGATCGCCTATGGATATCTAGGTAGCTACCTAAGAATTTTGTTGCAAGACTACCAATATTGGACGGCTGGCGCTTTATTCTTGTTAGCAGTCGTTGGTGTCTTTGCCTTACCTAGAAGTTTAGGAGGATTGCTCGCCGCCCTTGCCGCCATCGTTACTATATTTATTAAATCCAATCCTACTGACGCTCTAATTGGTGCAGGTATCTGTCTCTTACTCTATTGGTTTGGCTTTCGGGATGTTCGCTACGATCCCAAACTAGACAAAAAATTTAGCATTGACGATCTAATTGCCACGGCATTAACCATAGCCCTCGCGATCGCGATCGCTGTTTCCATCCTCCAGTTTTCGACCAGTTGGTTAAGCAGCTTGGCAATCGGCGCGATCGCCGCCGCCATAACTCTAATTGGTCAACAAATTAAAGATCTCGAACTATCGCCCAAAATCAGCTTGACGGTATTAGGAGCCTTTGCAGGTAGTAGTTTAGCGATCGGCTTTGCTATCAAAGCTGTTTCCTATCTGTCCAAACAAACGGGTGTTAGCTAAGCACCTCATCATAATTACAGCGCTTTGCGCTCAAACCCAAACCAAGAAAAATTTTGAAAGCGTTGCAAAGCAACGCTTTCAAAATTTTTCTTGTAGTTCGTTTGATCGGTAATTGCTGTAAAACCCAGATCTACCAGATCTAAAAGCTACAGCACACGCTCCGTTCGAGCATCACCACACGATCCATGACCAGTTCGCTCAGTAAAAAACGTAGCTCTTCGTAAGCTTGGCGATCGCTCATCCTATGGACTGTTGGAACCGCCGCGCCAACAAGGGTAAAAACCTTTCGATAGGCTTCTAACTTTGGCTTATGAATACACCAATAGTCCAAGAGATCTGAGAACTTGCAGGGACTTTTTCTCATAAACCGTAGGCACAAAATTACGGTAAGAGCATCCAAATGCGATCGATGCAATTTTTGAACATTGGGATCGGGCTGCATTTGCGCGATCGCTCGATCTAGGGTCTGAAAAAAACTATCCGTTCGGACAACGGGATGTAAATAGATCATTGCCGATTTCCACATCCCTTCCGTCCATTTCTGAATCTCGATATATTCGGGCGATCGCCCCGAATGCCCGCACCAGAGATCCAACAAGCGGTTTGCAGGATGTAGTAGCTCGTAAGCATGAAGTTTTTTTTCAGGGGTCGCATTATGCCAAAAATCTACGATGGAATCGGGCATTCCATTCGGAAATAAATAGGGTAAATGCCATCCCGCAGGCTCCGTCATCCCGATAAATTCCAAATTTGCCAAACGCAGCATCTGAAAGAAGTCGGGAATGGTATATCCCTTGTCTTCAATCAACATATAGTTCATCAACACAAAGTCCATGGATTTATCGGAAGGAAGCCAAGTGCTAACTTTGAGTAAGTTGTCATCAGCCAAGGCTTCCATAATCCCCGAAATCATTTGGTATTCTCTGTTCGTTGGGTTGCTATTGAGAAATCCTATTAGGCGGGAAAAGGCTTGAGCGCGAAAGAAATCGATCCTTTGGTAAAGGCTATGTACGTTAATTCGCAATATTCCTGTCGGCGCAAGTACGGTTTGCATCTGCCGTAAACTTTCTACTATATCGGTCTGAAGATATAGAGTCTCTTCGCAATTAATATAATCAAATTCAATGTTTTGCTCTGTCTTAAACTGGGGAAGTTGGGCGATCGCTAATTTATGAAATTCAACATGGGGGAAGCCATGATAGGTCAAGCGCTCGCCTGCCAGATGCAAAGAAGTTTCGGAAAGATCGATCCCCACAATTCTTGCCTTAGGATTAGCGATCGCTAAGGCTAGGGTAGTCACACCCGAGCCACAACCCGCATCTAAAATAGTCACATCTTGGCGATCGTCCACACGTTGAGTTTTGGCATACCAAGCTGATGCATAGGAATGTAAAATCACCCCGCGATCGCCATCTCCACCCATATCAGTGGCAGGTAAATTGGGATAGGGGGTTAAATCATACTGATTGCGGACTTTTTCGATAGGATCGACTGTCATTTTACAAAATGCATCTAAATTCAAATGTATAGCTGTCAATATTCTTACATTATTACTAGTGATTGCAGTAGAAAGAATTGGCGAATATCTGAGACTAAATAGCAGAGAGAATATTAAATTAACAAGAAAAAGAATTTATCTTTAATGACCATTTTAATGCTACGAACTTGAAGATAAGAAATGAATGGATCGAAAATAATTTTACCTGTATCTATATATAGATACAGGTAAGACGAAGAAACCACCTTGACTATCACACTCCCCATGAAGTATTCTTTGGGGCATCTGAAGTTACGCCCATAAAAAGAAATAGTGTTTTGTAGTCAATCTTAGTAAGGACTTCTTACCGAACAAACAAGAAATTTATATTTAACGGTAAAAGAGATTGAAAAAAATCAGTATAGTCACCCCTTGTTATAACGAAGAGAAGAACGTTCAAGATGCTTATTTCCGAGTCAAACAAGTTTTTTCGCGCCTAGAAAAATACAGTTACGAACATCTCTTTATAGATAATGATTCTAACGATCTAACTGTCATAATCTTAAAAGAAATAGCAAAGAAAGATAAGAATGTAAAGCTCATAATTAACCATAGAAATTTCGGAGTCGTTCGTTCTATGTATTACGCACTCCTTCAAACCACTGGAGATGCCGTAGTTTTTCTTGCGGCAGATTTGCAAGAACCTCCAGAACTAATTCCTGAATTTATTCAAAAATGGGAGGAAGGCTACCAAGTCGTTAAAGGCATCAAAACTTCTAGCAAAGAAATATTTCTCATGTACTTCCTAAGAAGTGTTTATTATTATTTAGTACGAGCCATATCTGACATTAAAATCACTAGTCATTTTACAGGATTTGGACTATACGACAAACAAGTTATAGAAATCTTGAGAGAAATAAACGATCCCTATCCCTATTTTCGAGGATTAATAGAAGAATTAGGATTTTCCAGCTTCAACATAGAATACCAACAACAACAACGTAAAAAAGGGAAAAGTAGTTATAATCTTTATCGCTATTTCGATGAAGCAATGCTCGGCATCACTAGCCATTCACGTATACCCCTAAGAATAGCAACAATAATAGGACTTATTATGTCCTTTTTTAGTTTAATAGTAGCTATTGGCTATCTAATAGCCAAACTCATGTTTTGGCAATCATTCCCCTTAGGAAATGCACCCGTTGTAGTTGGTTTATTTTTATTATCTTCAATTCAACTTTTCTTCATTGGTATTATCGGCGAATATATTGGATTGATACATTTAAGAATGCTCAAGCGTCCTTTAGTCTTAGAAAGGGAGCGGATTAATTTTGACAATACTTCCAAATCAGAGAACGATAATTGCAACTAAATATTTTTCAAAATAAATGGTAGGAATAAAGGGTAGAAATTATGCAATGTCCATTATGTGAGAGTAGACAATTTAAAAAATACGGCAAAATACCTAATGGTAATTTTAAATATCGTTGTGAAATCTGTAATAATATTTTTACCGATCCAGAAAAGGATTCTTTAACTTCACTAGACATTAATCTTTTAAGATCGGCAGACAAACGACTAATTAAGCGTAAATTAATTAAGTTTCAGTATATATTTTCTAAATTAATCTTTGGTTCTCAAAGCAGAATTAATAATAGATATCCAATGAATCAATTAGGCAAAATAATAGAAGAAAGATTTACTAAAAATGATGACGACCATCAATCTCCTTCAGTAAAGCATCCCATATTTTCGGGGATTGATCATCAGTTTCTATATGGTTTCTGTTTGATTAGTTTATGTACTGCGATCGCCTTTGGCTTGTCGTATTCCATAAGCAATAATTTTGAAGAAAGATATTTCTCCATGTTTTATGCTCAAGCCTCAGCATTTTTGCAAGGCAGAATTGACTTAGGCGTTGATTGGACGCATGATTTAATTCTTTTTGAGGGTAAGGAATACCTAGGAATAGCACCATTAAATGGATTTCTGATGGTACCCTTTGTATTCTTTTTTAAAGAAAAATTTACAGAAACTTGGTTTTCTAATATTCTTTATACCATACTCATTATCGTGCAGTTTATCTTTGTAGAGAGATTTTCTGCCCATAGAAATAAGTGGCAACGCGGTCTATTATTTATCTTTTTAGCACTAGGGACTATGATTCTTCCCTGTGCGGTTATTTCAACATCTTGGTTTAATGCCGTACTTAGTAGTTGTATTTTTCATTCGTTAGCATGGCTAACTTTATTCTATGCAAAAAATCTCCGACAAGATTTTATAGGAATCACTTTTTTAGCGATCGCTGCAACTGGGCGATACCATTTAGCAATAATATTCCCGATTTTTATAGCTAAGGCTTGGCTCAGTCGTTATCGAGGAAATTTCAAGGCTTTGATCGCTCTATGTATTCCCGTTGCAATGTACGTCATATTTGTTTTGTGGTGGAACTGGGTACGCTTTGGCTATCCTTTTTCGGTAGGGTATGACCGTATTACGGGTGCAGCTTTTTTTGCCGCCAATATTGAAAAGTATGGGATGCATAACCTAGTCTATGTCTTGCCTAATATTTATCATGGAATTATTGGATTTCCAAAACTAATCGTACAATTTCCTTTTTTTCAGATTGACGATCTAGGAAATGGAACCTTAGCAGTTAGTCCTTTATTTATTTACATTTTTTCAACCAAAAACCTGAGAAGTTCTTCACAGAATTTAGCTTGGTTATGTATGGCGATAATTGCCGTCCCAGTACTTAGTTATGTTTCGACGGGATGGCGGCAGTTTGGCTACCGCTATTTCTTAGATTTTCTGCCCTATGCTTCTTTCCTACTACTTAAAACCAAATTCAATGTTATTCGTCCCGTTCCATTATTTTGTATTGCCATTTCTATATGGTTTAACATTATCGGGCCAATTATATTTTTAAAACCAGAAAAATTTGGCATGTGATCTCATGGTTTTAAGTTTGCTTATACGCTCGGCATAGTTAAAACCTAGCTATAGCTATAGTCACTTGAATTAGGACAAATCAAAACCCAAGAATTAATTGGCGGCGCGAAGCGCCGCCAATTAATTCTTGGGTTTTATGTCCTAGTACACTTGGCGACAGCTATACTTAC
>NZ_LIRE01000202.1 GCF_001402795.1 Pseudanabaena sp. 'Roaring Creek' | reverse complement strand
TATAGTTGTTTTAAATAACTTGTAGACGGGCTTCGACTTCGCTCAGCCCTCGGTGTAAGCTAGCTGAGCGAAGTCGAAGCTGTAGTTTTTATTTGAATTATCTATACTAGGACATAAACCCCAAGAATTGACTGGCGGCGCTTCGCGCCGCCAGTCAATTCTTGGGGTTTGATTTGTCATAATTCAAGTGACTGTAGATGTATAATACCAATTCCCAAAATGGCAACGCCATTTTGGAATTAAGCCTCTTGGCTGTTCTCCAGTCAAGGTAATCACTATAATTGGTATAAAATCATTCAATGACGTTAGATTAACTTTCTATCTCGAAATCTAACAAAGTTGTTGATATTACAAGATGCCACCAAGGTTACAGGTCAAAAACGAGGATTGCTCGCCGCTAGGGCTATACGTTCTTCAATATTTAGAAGAGCAAGACATTAGTATGAATCATCTCGCGGAGTTGACAGGCGTACCTCAACCAAGACTGCGCGGAGCCTGCTTTAAAGGTACTTGCCCGACTCCAGAGACGTTAAGAAAATTAGCTAAAATCATGGGAAAGCATCACTTAGAGCTTTATACCTTGGCTTATCAGGGACGAATCGAGCAAGTTCCCGAAGATGTAGACGATAATTTACTCGATATCCTCATCAGGCAAATGTTAGAAACTGCGAGGGAACTTAATTTAGCGATGCCCAAGGTTCAGCCCTCCAAAGCTAAAATTCGGAAAGCGCTAATGGAGCTAGGATTTAGGGAAAAGCGCGAAGAAATTCCCTAGAAGAATTTATCGCCAGATACTCTCAACTCAAAATATATAGGCGGCGCTTCGCGCCGCCTATATATTTTGAGTTGAGATGCTGTGCAAGAGATGGCTATTTAATTAATCATTGGCATTCTCAATCGTTGTTGCCAATTGCTCAAAGCGACGAGGATCGCCTTCGCTAGATTTATCTAAGCGTTCTTGACGTTTTATTTCATAGAGCTTATTTAAAATATCTTGCCAATCGTTAGAAGTTAATGGCGATTCCCGATCAGCGATCGCCTGTTGGCGATCGGGATGAGCAACATGGGGGGAATTAAGTTGTTGCAATCTTTGCTCAAGCCTTTGCTGAGCAAGCCAGACACGCCCACGAATCGCCAAAACTTCATCATTGCAGGACATGATATTCAATTGGGTTTTGATTGCCGATCGCCATAGAGGTTTCATAGGCGCGATCGCGATCCCTAAAGACTCTAAACCCACCACCGATGCATAGCGTACTACCCATTCCTCATCCTGTTGGGCGACAAATAGGAGTGCTTCTAAGGCTTCTTCTTGGGCGACCTCCCGCAATTCATCGGGAAACCAATGCCATTTCATCGCCCCTAAACCCTTCACCGCTGCACGCCTTACGCTAAAGGCAAAATCAGCCGTCGCCACTCCCAACAGAGTTACCAAACCGCGTGGATCGCCAATCCCTGCTAGAGCGCGAATCGCCCATGCCCTTGCCGTATAGTTATGCATATCTAGCAGTTCTAGTAGAGGCGGAACCGACGCACTCCCCAGTAAAATCAAGCCGTCTACCGCTGCCACCGCTGCCCCAGGGTTATTGTAACTAAGGGCTTCGATTAAAACTGGAATTGCACCTTCTAACCGCGCTGCTGCCAAATTTTGGACGGCTTCGAGTAATAGCTTAGAGGAATCTGCTTCTTCTACAGCTTGAATGAGTTGGGAAAGGCGATCGGTCATAGGATAGAGGAGATAAGGCGCTTGCGATTCTCTACTTTA
The DNA here is from genome assembly GCF_001402795.1 of Pseudanabaena sp. 'Roaring Creek'. Taxonomy (GTDB): domain Bacteria; phylum Cyanobacteriota; class Cyanobacteriia; order Pseudanabaenales; family Pseudanabaenaceae; genus Pseudanabaena. The sequence continues at coordinate 10,468 of NZ_LIRE01000202.1, read as the reverse complement.
CAATAAATCATCCATTAGTGCCATGACCCTAATTGCGCCATCGGTCAGTTCGGGTGGAATTGCTAAGGGGATTTGTTTTTCCAATAATCCCTTGAGCGAAATTAGCTTCAAACTGTTTTCAGCCATAGTATTACTAATCGCTTCGGCAGCTCCTAAATAACCGATCGCCCCCAAGTCTGAGAGAACCGTGCGCCGTAGTTGCAAATCTTTATTAGAGAGAGCGGCAACTAAGCGATCGCCATATTGATTTGCCTCGCCTGCTGCTGAGAGTTGATACATAGCCCTCGCCGCCGCATATTGCACCTTGGGTGTGGGATGCTCCAAAAAAGGCAAAATATCAGGAATTGCTTCTACTGCTCCTAGGGTTCCTAAAGCTTCTAGAAATGCATCGTAGGGATGCTCGGGCTCCGAGTCAGTGCTAGTTTGGAGATTGGGATTTTTGATTAATTCCACCAGTTTAGATAGACAAGAACGATCTCCCAGCATTTCCAAGGATTGAGCGGCAGCCTCACGGACGTAAAAGTCTTCGCATTCTAGCGATTCGATCAGTGCTGGTACGGCGCGGCGATCGCCTAGCTTACCCAAGGCTCTTGCTGCATTACGCCGCAAGGGATATCCCCCCACCTCAGTGCGATCGGCTTCATCGGCTAAAGCTAGAATCAAGAGATCGATCGCCTTTGGGACATTGACCCGAAAGCGCCCCAACCACCAAGCCGCATAAATCCGCAAGCCTAAGTCTTCACATTGCAGGTTAATCAAAGCCTGTTCGATGGTTAATTGGTTATCATCTGAAATTTCAGATTCTGGATTCATAATTTAAGAATATCTTTGGCTAAGTAAATGGGCTTAATTAAATATAAAACCCTAAAACCTGCGGCGTACGCTGCGCGTACGCCGCAGGTTTTAGATCGAGATTTTAATTATGCTGAGGTACTTATACAAATATGTCTTGTATATTTCTCGATCGCTCGATCAGATTGTTGGGACTTGATTAAAAACCTCAATGGAGTAATGCAGCTATGACCCCGATCGCTAAACAGGATCGCGACCTTGCTACGGTAATGAAGGATGATGGTGTTGCCAAAGCCAATACCCATGACAGTATCAATCGGATCTTCAATCGTCTTGAAGATATCAAAAAAGAAATGGGCGAACCATCTTGGTCGGTACGACTCATTTATACCGATATGATGAGTGCTGTAATGATTTGCCAAAAACCAGGAGAAAGCAATCGTACCCATTATCACGCCAATGAGGACGAATGGTGGGTAGTTATGGAAGGCGAGCTTGAGTGGGATATTGATGGGCAAGGAACCTACCGCGCCCAAAAAGATGACATCATTTTTGTACCACGAAAAGTGATTCATAATATTCGTGTTGTTGGCGATCAACCTTCAATTCGCTTAGCGATCGGGAAACCTGATGTCAATCATATTTTTGTTGATAACTAGACAAATGGGAGAGAGCTTTGCTCTCTCCCATTTGTATTTTATGGCATTTTAGAATTTCCCGTGGCGGTGAACAAGCAATTATGCCAATTCACGAAAGTGTGACAACATATTTGTGACAACATATTTGTGAATTAGAGGCTTTCAAGTTAAGAAATGGCGTAGCCATTTCTTAACTTGGTATAACTTGATTGATGTACTTATAAGTAAATCAAATGATAAGTAAATCGCATGACTAAACCACATGAATTTCCCCATGATTTTAAGGGGAAAGTTGCAATGATCACGGGAGCAAGTAGTGGCATCGGACTGGCTGTAGCCGAGGCGATCGCTTGTTACGGAGCGCATACAGTATTTATATCCCGTAGTGGTGCAACGGCGATCGCCTCCAACTTAAATGCATTGGGTCAGTCAGCCTTGTCAATTTCCTGTGATGTCTCTGATGAAACCCAAGTTAAAGAGACGATCGCCACGGTATTGCAAAAATATCAACGGATTGACATCTTGATTAATAATGCTGCCATTAATCAAGTCGCCAAGATTGAAGATATTTCCCTTGAAGATTGGAACAAAGTTATGGCAACGAACCTCACTAGTCAGTTTTTGTGTTGTAAGCATATAGTTCCCATTATGAAACAGCAACGTCATGGCAAAATTATTAATGTCTCCTCCATTGCTGGTAATTTTAGAAGTAAGATATCGGGCATTCATTATGTCGCTTCAAAAGCTGGCGTAATCGGTTTTACGCGACAACTTGCCTACGAATTAGCGCCATTTCAAATTAACGTGAATGCCATTTGTCCGAGCCAGACCTATACCCCAATGTTAGCGGCAACTCTACCACCCGAAGCCGAACAGAAGTTAGTTGACTCCATTCCCTTAGGGAGGATTGCCTCTATGGAGGAGCAGGTAAATGTAATTCTTTTTTTAGCATCTCAACTATCCAGCTATATGACAGGGGCGATCGTTGATGTCAATGGAGGGCAGCTATAAGTAGCTAAACACAATTAGAAACTAAACCTCGTAAGGGTTTTTAAGTTAAGAAATAGATATGCAATTTCTTAACTTGGTACTTTGATTAGCAGTTATTGCAATTTCAATTTTTATACTTAGTTCCAATGGTTCAAATCTATGTTCGCGATAGAAAATCCCCTCTTCATACTCTACGTGAGGTTAATTGGCTGGACTCTTTTAGGTTATGTTTTAGGGAAACTCCTGCCCAAAAGTTATACCACCTATCTGGGTAAATTACTTCTATTCGGATTTGTGCCGATCAGTATTATTTCATTCTTGCGACAGGCGGATTTATCGGGATGGATTGTGATTGCACCAACTACTGCGTGGGTTGCGATTTTAGTGGGGGCTGGTTTGGCTTGGATTTGGATTGATTTAGGTTTAAGTGACGAAAGATTTAAAAAGCTTTCAAGGGGGATTACTTCTCAAGAAAAAAACTTTGATAATTTTCCAACTTCGGAGCAAGCCTTAGCTGAGGACAGTGCTTGGTCTGGAGCCACACAGGGCAGTTTCTTACTCGCCATGACCTTGGGTAATACTGCCTTTATGGGATATCCTGTCAGCCTTGCCTTAGTGGGACCTCAATATTTCGCATGGTCTCTTTTTTACGATCTCATCGGCTCCACGATCGCAGCCTACTCGGTCGGGATCGCGCTTGCCAGCCGTTTTGGCAGCATGTCCAGCAATCATCAGGCACCTAATCCCTTCATTTCTATGGCAAAAACCCCTGCATTATGGAGTTTACCTATTGGCTTAGGAATGCGCTTTATACCTTTGCCTACGGTAGTTACATCTAGCATGAATGCGATCGCATGGACAACCGTAACCCTATCGCTGGTCATGATTGGGATGCAGCTTAGCCAACTCAAAACTCTCCGCAATGTTAAACAAGCCCTAACTTGTCTGTCCATTAAGATGCTACTTACTCCATTAGTTGTTGGTACTGGACTAATGTTTTTTGGTGTTACGGGCGAGCCTCGGATGGCAATGGTTCTCCAGATGGCAATGCCTCCAGCCTTCTCAACTCTAGTTATCGCTCAAGCTTATAATCTCGATCGCGATTTGACCGTGACAACCTTAGCTTTCGGAGTAGTTCTTTTATTGTTCACGATCCCGATTTGGTTGTGGCTGTTTTCATAAGAATGTGATTTAAACAACTACCAATAAATTTAATCTCAAATAAAGAATATTTAAACATGTGTTTTTACGGTAGAAAATGGTAGTCATCAATAAGCAGGGATGGACAACGCGAAGCGCCGCCCATCCCTGCCATAGAAATTCTTCTTGTGTTTTTTATATATTGATACATTTGGCGATAGCGATATCACCCATAGTTGCGTAGACTTAATAGGAATATTTCGCCATAATTGCAAAGCTAATCCAGAAACAAACCTAGATACCAAAACTCTATGCCAAAGTTACTGATCAGTACATCTTCGTTCGATGTCAAAAGCAACCAAATATTGCAAAATTTGCAAGCTCAAGGATTTGAGATCGTTCTCAATCCCTACGGTCGAAAGCTTAAAGAAGCAGAGGTCTTAGAACTTCTAAGTGATGATGTAGTTGGCATGATTGCAGGAGTTGAGCCACTGACTCGGGAGGTTTTAAAATCAACTCAATCTCTAAAGGTAATCTCGCGTTGTGGTATCGGTACGGATAGTGTCGATCTAAATACTGCGGCAGAGTTGGGAATCCCTGTACATATTACTCCTTCCGCTCCCGTTATTGCTGTTGCGGAATTAACTGTTAGCTTGATCCTTTCCGTTTTGAGGCGAACATCAGAAGCCGATCGCGCTCTACGCGAAGGGATCTGGAAGCCGCTAATGGGTAGGTTACTTGCCTCACAAGTTGTCGGAATATTGGGCTATGGAAGAGTTGGTAATCGCGTAGGACAGCTCTTGAAAACTTTTGGGGCAAAGAGAATTGCCCATGATATTTTCTGCGATGCTTCCTTATTTGCCGATACAGTTTGCATACCATCTTTGGACGAATTTATTCCCAGTGCCACGGTAATTACTATACATATTCCCTATAACCCAGATAACCATCATCTGGTCGATCGGGCTTTTATCAATAAAATGCAACCTGGCAGTATTTTAATCAATACTTCGAGAGGAGGGCTGGTTGACGAACAGGCTTTGTATGAGGCTTTAGTATCAGGTCATCTGGCAGGAGCCGCCCTTGATGTCTTTGAAGAGGAGCCCTATCACGGATTGCTCCGTACCTTGCCACAGGTGATTTTAACACCTCACATGGGTTCCTATGCGAAGGAGGCTCGCGTACAGATGGAGGAGGAAGCTGCTGAAAATCTACTGAACGGTCTGATTAATTTGGGGCTTGCCAAGGGAGATAGATCGTGAAAGAAAATTCACCACTAGGTCTAGCCGTAGATCGCCTATCCAATCAGGCGCAATACGATGCAATCATTTTTGATTTTGATGGTGTCCTTGTTGAGTCAGTGGATGTGAAGACTGAGGCTTTTGGGGCTTTGTATGCTGAATATGGCGATCGCATTGTCGAACAGGTGAGAGCCTATCATATTTTACATGGTGGGGTATCGCGATTTGTCAAGTTTCGCTACTACCATGAAGTTTTACTTGGTAAAACTCTCACAAAAGAAGAAGAGCATCATCTGGGCGAGCGCTTCTCGCAATGCGTTGAAGATGCCGTTGTTGCCGCAAAATATGTGATGGGAGCCTATGAATTTTTAGAAAATAATTATCAATCTATCCCTTTATTTGTCGCTTCGGGAACTCCCGATCTGGAATTAAAGAGGATCGTGGCAAGACGAAATATGAGCCATTATTTCTTGTCCGTACATGGTTCTCCAACTTCAAAAAGAGATATTATTCAAAATATCTTGCAGAAGCATAATTTTGATCGCGATCGCGTTTTAATGGTAGGTGATTCTCTTTCCGATTACGAAGGAGCGATCGCTGCGGGTGTAAAATTTATAGGCAGGGTACTACAATACCCATCGACCGTTCCTTTTACCGCAGATACCATAGTGCTACCAGACTTGTGTAAGTTAGCAGGTTAGCTATAGGTTAACCATAAGTATTGGTTATTGCTTGAGGTTTGTGTCTCTTTGTACCACAAACCTTTAATCTATAGATCGTTATTAGGATTTTCTCAGTGTGCTTCATTTCTTAATCTTAAAAAACTATGCGTCGTCGTCAGTTTAACCAGTTATCGCTATCCATAGCAGGTATGGGATTAGCCGCTTGTAGCGAATCAACTCTTTTACGAAATCAGGCTTCTAGAAAAAGTTCAATATTTCGAGTCTGGTGGATTCAAAGCTTTTATCCTAATGAAACTGAAGCTATCTCCCAAATTATTGCGGAGTGGGAAAAAGAGCATAATACTAAGGTGGAAGTCACTTTTTTTTCTGATAGTTTAATTAACCGTGATGCCGAAAATGCTCTTAATAATGGCAATCCCCCAGATCTCCTATTTAGCAATACCGCTGAGTTTGACCTTTACCCCAGATTAGCTTGGAAAAACGAATTGGCGGATGTTTCTGATGTAATCGAACCTGTCAAAAACTTATTTAGTCCTATTGCTCTTAAAGCAGTGTCCTACAAAAATGGAGTAAATAATAAACGTAGTTACTATGCTGTACCGATCGCCCAATTAGCCGATTGTATGCATTGTTGGCGAGATCTGCTCAACGAAGTTGGATTAAGCGAGACAAATATTCCTAAGGACTGGGATGGATTTTGGCAATTTTGGGAAACAGCACAAGATCGCGTCAGAAACAAAGGGGGAAAAGATATTTATGGGATAGCCTTTCCCATGTCCACTGAAGCTACGGATACGATCTTTGCATTTGAGCAGTTCCTCATAGCCTACGGAGTCGAATTGTTAGACGATAATGGGGATCTCCAAATCGATAAACCCAAAAATCGTCAAGGGATTATTGCAGCATTGACTAAGTATGCAGGGTTTTATAAAGCAAAATATGTTCCGCCAACTGCCCTACATTGGGGTGACCCTGACAATAACCAGTCCTTTCTCAGCCGAAATGCCTTGATGACCGTTAATCCTGGACTTTCCATACCAGCTTCTCAGCAGTTCGACAAAGAGGTGTATAACAAAAAGATGATGACGATAGAATGGTGTCAATCTCCCAGTGGTAAACCTCTTAACTATTTGGTTGCAGTGAAGCAGGCAGTTATATTTTCGGCATCTTCCAATCAAGCTATCGCTAAAAGCCTATTATCCTACATTATCCAACCGAATAATTTGGTTAACTACTTAAAGGGTGCTGGAGGGAGATATTTCCCAACTATGCCAAAATTATTAGAAGATCCTTACTACAAAGATTCACAAGATCCACATATCTTGACCGCAACTAAGCTTTTCAAAAATACCACTTCTTTTTATACAGCTATAAATCCTGCCTATTCGGAAGTTGGAGCGCAGAGAATTTGGGGACAAGCAATAGGTGCAGTTGCACAAGGGAAAGAGTCTCCCGAACAAGCAACTGATAATGCGATTAATCGAATCAAAAATATTTTTGCTCAATGGAAATAAACTCAATGGAAATAAACTCAATGGAAATAAACTCAATGGAAATAAACTTAATGGAAATAAACTTAATGGAAATAAACTCAATGGAAATAAACTCAATGAAAATAAATTCAATGAAACAAAGCATTAAATAGCTACTTGTAAAGATCGCATTCATCAACAAAATCGTGACATCGTTCGGGAAAGTGAGGGCAAAAGATGTTTAACCTGTTTAAGAAACGATTGCTATTGCAACTAGTGGGGTATTTTTCGATTTTATCGATTGTAACCGTAGTTCTCGTAGCCGTAAGCGCCAATAACCGCAGTCGCGATGTATTAAAGCGATCTTTATTTGATCGCTTAAATGTTGCTACTTCCCTCAAAGAATCTCAGGTCAATCAATGGATTGATAATCAGCGGCGTGACGTAATTTTAATGACGCAGTTACCAGATTTAATTGCCAACTCTGAAACCACTTTCACAAAAGATCGCGAATCATCAGAATATAAAACAGCGATCGAATTGCTAAGAAAATTTATGGCTGATGTGTCTACTGTAAAGCCAAATATCCGCAAAATCTCTATTCTTACTAACAACGGCATTACAGTCGTTTCTACGGATATACAAAAAGAAGGAAAATATCAACCCCTAGGTAATACAACCACCTACTTTACCCGCGATCAATCGCGAATTATTGTTCCTAATTTTTATACTTCTTCCATCACGGGAAAACCTGCAATGACTTTTGCAGCTCCGATATCAAATAAATCTGGAGATCGAATTGGTGTTGTAGCTGTCGATCTCGATCTAAGGGGAGTAGATGATATTATTCGCGAGAATGCTGGCTTAGGAGTTAGCGGTGAGACCTATTTAGTAGGGAGATTGAGCTCAAAAAACATATTAATTTCTGGAGCTGGTACAGATAATCAAGAACTAGCAAAAAATATTAACAGCGAAGGAATTAATGCAGCGACACAGGGGAAAGATGGTGAAGGGCTATATCGAAATTATAAGAATGTACCCGTACTCGGTGACTATCTTTGGATTGACAACCTCGATCTGGCTTTAATTGGCGAAATATCCCAAGCAGAGGCGTTTGAACCTGCCGATCGCTTAGCCAGAGATATTTTGTTAATTGGATTGAGTTCCGCAGGTATTTTATTGACTGCCGTATATTTAATCGCAAGGCGAATTTCGCAACCAATTTTAGCGATCGCCGATGCTGCCAACCAAGTTTCTCGCGGTAATCTGAATTCGCAAGCCCCCGTATTAACCGAAGATGAAATCGGGATTTTGGCGATCGCCTTTAATCAAATGACCTCACAGCTCAAGGCTTCAGGGGAGCAATTAGCTGACTATAGTCGGACGTTGGAGCAAAAGGTCGAACAACGCACGAGTGAGATTAAAGCGATTATCGATAACATGGTAGATGGATTGCTCGTCGTCAATAATGAAGATCGGATTACCCAGTTTAATCCTGCGATCGCAGGTATGATCGGCGTTAGCAGTAGCACGATCTCTAAATCCGATCGTTACTATGATGTATTTAAAGATCAAGCGATCGCCAATCTCCTTAAAAGCACGAGAGAGAATCCCCAACAGGTATTTAGTGAAGAATTTGCACTACCCGATCGTCGTGTGGGCAAAGCAGTCGCGACTTCAATTTTTACAGAAGCGAATAAATCGACCGAAAATCCTCTTGAATCCCACTATTTGGGAACGGTAATTCTAATTCGCGATATCACCTCTGAGAAGGAAGTAGATCGCATGAAAACCGACTTTATCTCGACCGTCTCGCACGAATTACGAACGCCCCTAACTTCTGTCTTAGGATTTGCCAAGTTAATTCAGAAAAAACTAGATGAAGCAATTTTCCCACTCATTCAGACCGAAGATAAAAAGACCAATCGGAATATTCGGCAAGTTTCGGAAAATCTTGAAATCATAGTTTCTGAAGGAACGAGACTGACAAAACTAATCAATGAGGTTCTTGATGTTGCCAAAATTGAAGCGGGGAAAATGCAATGGAACATGGAGCCATTAAATATTGAAGAAGTGATCGATCGCGCTTTTTCGGCAACTTCCGCGCTCTTCGATCAAAAGGGCTTAGCTCCAGTACGAGAGATTTCTGAGAATCTCCCCGAGATTCATGGTGATAAGGATCGTCTCATCCAAGTTGTCATTAATCTCATCTCTAATGCCGTAAAATTTACTGAACAAGGAGTGATTACCTGTAAAGTAAGGGAAGAGAATCAATTCATTATTGTCAGCGTTATCGATCAAGGTGTTGGCATTTCCGAATCCGATCAGCCTAAGGTTTTTGAGAAATTCAAGCAAGTTGGTGATACCCTTACCGATAAGCCTCAGGGTACGGGTTTAGGGTTGCCAATTTCTAAAGACATTATTACCCATCACGGCGGTAAAATCTGGGTAGAGAGCGAAATCGGTAAAGGTAGTACATTTTCCTTCTCAATTCCCGTTAGTCCTAAAAGTGAACCAACCCCGTTAATTAATTTTGATATTCTGATCGAACAACTCAAGAAGAGAGTGATTGTTGACAGTTATCCAGACGCGGAGAATAGTAATGCCACTTCTAAAAATATTTTAGTGATTGATGACGATGCCAGTATTCGCAGTTTGCTGAGGCAGGAACTAGAATCAAAAGGGTATATCGTTCGAGAAGCAGTCAATGGGCAAGAGGCGATCGCGAAAGTCCGTGAAATTCGTCCTGACCTGATTACCCTTGATATTCTGATGGAGGGGATTAGCGGTTACGATGTAGCCGCGATTCTTAAATCCGACCCTGCTACCCTAGATATACCTATTGTTATCGTTTCAGTATTAGATGATAAAGAGCAAGGTAGGCATTTAGGTATTGATAGCTTTGTGACTAAGCCTCTAGATATGGCGGTTTTAATGCGAGAAGTAGAACTTCTGCTTTCAGGAAAGCCACCCATTGGCAAAAAGATCCTAATAGTTGATGATGATAGTAATTCCATCGATTTATTAATGGAAATGTTGCAAAATCAAGGTTTTATTCCTTCTAAAATGTCTTCTCAAGATGATTTGCGTAGCAGTACCCTCTTAAATCAGCCTAATGTGATCATTGCTAATACGAAGTTCGCAGCACAGGTGCAGGCGCTCCGAACGGAACAGGGCATGGAACGTATCCGATTTCTGTTAATTGCTGATAATTAATACCAATTCACTAAAGTGAGACAACACTTCAGTGAATTACAGCGCTTTGCGCTCAAACCCAAACCAAGAAAAATTTTGAAAGCGTTGCGAAGCAACGCTTTCAAAATTTTTCTTGTGGTTCGTTTGATCGGTAATTTCTGTAAAAAATAAACCCAGTAAGGTTTTGAGATCCCCAAAATGGCGTTGCCATTTTGGGAATTAGTATAACGTTGGCTGAGCGAAGTCGAAGCCGCAGATATAGCTACCGCTAGTCTTATTAGGACAAAATTAAAACCCAAAATCATGTTGTCGCGCTC
>NZ_LIRE01000201.1 GCF_001402795.1 Pseudanabaena sp. 'Roaring Creek' | reverse complement strand
TCATTTCTTGGGGTTTAATTTGTCCTAATTCAAGTGACTGTAGCTATAAAATCCAGACCCAGCAAGGGTTTTCAAAACTAAAAATGGCTACGCCATTTTTAGTTTTGATATTAAGTTATGGTTACAGGTAGATTTTTTCAATTTCTGATGCAGGTAGGGGACGATTGAAGAAATAGCCTTGTCCGTATTGACATTGAACTTTTTGCAACCATTCCAACTGCTCTTTAGTCTCAATCCCTTCAGCAATTACAGATAGACCGAGTTGATTGCTGAGGGCGATGATCGTATCAACGACATGATAGTTCCGTCCTTCTGATTGAATTTGGTTTACAAACGAACGATCGATTTTGAGGCTATCGACGGGGAATCGATGGAGATAGCCGAGAGAAGAATATCCAGTTCCAAAATCGTCGATGCTGATCTGGATTTGGCGCGATCGCAGTTCTTTGGTAATGGCGATCGCCGTTTCCGCATTGTCCATAATCGCGCTTTCGGTAATTTCTAGTTTGAGCTTGGCAGGATTAACCGCAGTTTCTTCCAAAATGCGATCGATATCGGCAAGAAGGGTCGAGCAAGCAAATTGACGTACTGAAAGATTGATACTGATCGCGATCTCCGTCCATCCCATGAGCTGCCAAGCGCGGAGTTGTTGGCAGGCTTGTTTAAATACCAACATGCCCACAGGGACGATTAAGCCTGTAGTTTCCATACTGGGGATGAACTCGGCGGGGGATACCATTCCTCGTTCGGGATGTTTCCACCTTACTAAGGCTTCAAATCCTGCTAGTTTATTGGTTTGTAAATCGACGATGGGTTGGTAATAGAGAATAAATTCCTGTTGTTCTATCGCCCTTTGCAGATCGTTCTCAAGAATTAAGCGGTTAAACATCTCCAGATGCATCTGCTGATCGAAAATTTGATAGCTCTCCTTGCCGCGTAATTTAGCTTGGTACATAGCCGTATCGGCATCTTGCAAAAGTTCTTCAGGCTGTTGATCCTTATTTCTACTCAGCGCAATCCCCATACAAACGGTAAGAAAGATTTCACAATTTGCGACTAAAAATGGTTGAGAAAAGCTCTTGAAAATATTGTGGATAAAAGCTTCAAGACTCGAACGATCTTCAATCTGGTTGAGCAAAAAGCAAAATTCATCTTCGCCCATTCTTGCCAACCCATAGCCATTTTGAAGATGTTGTTGTAAGCGGTTGGCGATCGCTTTGAGCAACTGATCGCCCACCGCATGACCAAAGGAACCATTGACCAGTTTGAATTGATCGCAGTCGATATAGATCAAGGCAAGGGATGATTCTTCTAAGCGCAATCTTTGACTTAATTGATCGATCAGCCATGTCCGACTGGGAAGTTTGGTGAGGGCATCTTCAAAAATCATCGCTTGCAACTGGGATGTGCGCTGTTGCACCATTGCTTCTAATTGGGTATTAAAAACCGCTAACTGCTGGTATTGCTGATGAATGCGAATCATCGATCGCACTCTGGCGGATAACTCTAAGCGATTGACTGGTTTACTAATAAAATCATCCGCCCCTGCAAACAAACATTGGGCAAGATCCTTTTTTCCCGTTAAAGCAGTGACCATAATAATGGGTACGGTTCGCCATTGAGGCATTGCCTTAATACATTTACAAACCTCGAAGCCATCCATTTCTGGCATCATCACATCTAGCAAAATTAGATCGGGTTCGACTGCGTCTAAACAAGCGATCGCGTGTTTGCCATTAGCGGCGTAATGCAGTTGATAATTATCACTTTTCTCTCCGAGCTCTTCACTAAAACTTAAGTGCGCTTCAATAACATCAAAATTGTCGGGCTCGTCGTCAACGACCAAAATAGATGGTTTGTTCATGGATGAGATGGTTTTGGGAGCTAAGATTTTGTTGTTAAGAGTCTATGGATAGTCGTTGCCAACTCTCTCAGTTTAACAGGCTTGCTTAAATATTCATTGGGTTCCTTTGTTAGATCGCGTGTTAGATCGCGATCCGATTCTATTCCCAAACTATTTCCCAATTTGTTTCCCAAGTTATTTCCCGATTCATTCATCGCATTTTCATTCATCACATTTTCATTCATCACAGTTTCAGGCATCGCATTTTCAGTCATGGCAATTATAGGTATGGCTTCTAAATTGGGAATCTGACGGATTTCCGAGATTATCTCTAACCCATCTATAGCTGGCATTTGGATCGCGATGAGAATTAAATCGGGGTCGGCTGATCGTGCTAGAGCGATCGCTTCCTGTTCATTTTTAGCCAGCAAAATATGGTAGCCTTTTGCCGATAGATAGCTGGAAATGGTCATAATGTTAGCTTCATTATCCTCTACTATCAAAATTAAGGGCGAAGGTTCCTCACCAATTTGACTAGATGGACTGCCAATGGCTACAACAGATTCTACTGTCTCCGAATGTGAAGGTTCTTGGTAAGGAAGATCGATCGTAAAGCAGCTACCTACACCCACTTCACTGGTCAATCCTACCATTCCCCCATGCATTTCTACGATGCTTTTGACTAAGGCAAGTCCTAAGCCCGTGCCCTGATATTGTCGATTGAGGGCGCTATCTATTTGAATGAATGGTTGAAATAGCTTTTGCATATTTTCGGGGGCGATCCCAATGCCTGTATCAATGATGGAAATGCGGATATACTGACCTATTTCTGAATTTTTTTTATCACTTTTTTCATCTTTTGTGATGTGAAGTTCTTCTGCAATGAGATTTGCTTCTGGATTGCTCTCTGGATTGCTCTCTGGTAATTGCAGGCAATTCACTGCTAGAGTGATATGTCCATTTTCGGGAGTAAACTTGACTGCATTATTGAGTAGATTAATCAAAACCTGCCGAATTCGACGTTCATCCGCCATTAAGTTAGGTAAATGGTGATGAAATTTAGTTTCAATCTGGATGCGTTTTTTGAGAGCCTGTTGCTTGACAAAGGTAAGGCTGGACTGGCAAAGAGATTTGATGGATATTTGCGAATATTCCAATTCGATCTGCCCTGATTCGATTTTGGCAACATCGAGAACATCGTTAATTAGTTCTAGTAGGTGTGAGCCACTGCGCTCAATCGTTTGAAGCGCCTTGACCTGTGGTTCATGGATTTCCCCAAACACTCCATCCTGTAGCCCCTCGGTCATGCCTAAGATGGCATTTAGAGGAGTGCGGAGCTCGTGGCTCATGTTGGCGAGAAATTCATCCTTGAGATGGGTGGCTCGAGCAAGTTCTTCATTCGAGATGGCTAGTTGCTGGTTCCGTTCGGTGAGTTTCTGTTCGGCAAGCTGCCGAACACTGAGTTCCTGTTGCAGCTGCTCAAATAGGCTTGCCTGTTGAATCGCTATAACTAACTGGTTGGCAATTTTTTGGAGCAAATTAATTTCCTCTTTTTCCCATTGCCTTGGGCGATCGCATTGATGGGCAACCAGCAGTCCCCAGATCGTCCCATTTTGAATGATGGGAACGCCTAGTCTGGCGATGACCTGTATTTCGGTCAGGAATCTTTCTAGGGTCGGAGTAAGCAATGCGGCTTCATTGTTGCGATCGCTTAGGATAAATACTCTCTCTTGGATCGCTGGTTCGGAATTGGGCTCGCCATGCTGAGGGGAATCTCGATCGTCATTAAAATCAGGGAAGATATCTTCAGGAAAGACAATGTTAAGAATATTTGGCCATTGGGGTAAAACAGATTCCGCGATGGCTGAGCCCGAACCATCGGGAAATACTCGATAGACCAGTACGCGATCGGCATTTAAACCTTGGCGAACTTCTTCAACGGTAGTTTTGAGGACTTCATTTAACTGCAAAGTGGAGCGCATCCGCTGGGTAATTCTTCCCAACAATTTTTCCTGCTCTGCCTGCTGTTGTAATCTGAGTTCTACTTCTTTGCGATCGCTAATATCGACAACTACGCAAACACATTCATCATCATTGAGCATGGCAACACCGATGAGAACATGGATTGGATGTCCATTCTTGTGGTAGTAAATCTTTTCCCAAGGTTCGATCTCGCGACTCAGTTTCAAGTGTTGAATGGCATGGAGATCGGCAGCTAGGTATTCGAGGGGAGTTATATCTGACCAGTTGATACTTTTAGCGAGCAGATCCTCGCGGGTATAGCCCAACATATCCAAGAAGCGATCGTTCGCATTGGTAATCTCGCCCTGAAAGTTGGTAAACATCATGCCAACGATGCTTGATTCAAAGATCCGCCGAAATCGAGTTTCACTCTTTTGCAAAGCAATTTCCGCTTGTTTACGATCGGTTTCATCCCTCACGATGATCAGGGCTTCATTGTCATTAATCGGGATAATCCGTACTTCTTCAAACACCAACCGATCGCGTTTATATAATTGATGCTCGTATACCTGCAATTCACCTGTGACGATCGCGCGATCAATTGCTTCTAGTTGCTTTTGCAATAAATCGGGAGATAGGATTTCCGATAGATGGTTTTTAATTGGTAGAAACTTCTTTTCGCGATCGTGGGAATTAATATATTCCAAACATTTACCATCTCTGGTGACTCGCAACAAGAGGTCGGGAATTGCCTCAATCATCGCCCGATTTTGAGCTTCACTACTGCGAAGCTCATTGCTTCGATCTGCAACCTTGCGTTCTAAGGACTGGTTAAGTTCTTGGAGTGCTAATTCGGCTTTTTGGCGCTTAATTAGTTCGTCTTGTAGTTGTTGATAAGTGACAACTTGCTTTTGCTCTAGTTCGATATTTCGAGTTGTTAATAAAGCTAATTTTTCTTCTTCTAGTCGAGCTACTTTTTTTTCTAAATACTCTGCCAAGCTATAGAGTTCAAGGGGATTGAGAGCTTGAAGCAGGCTAGTCTGGGTGACAATGCCCAGTAGTTCCCCCTGTTCCCCCACTACGGCTAAACGACCGATAAAGCGCTGTTCCATGAGCTGATGCACGAGCAACAGTGAATCGTCAGGCGTAACCGTAAATATCGGGCTACTCATGAGTGTCGAGGCGATCCAACTGGTCAGATTTAATCCCAAGGCTTGAAACTGGACAATATCGCGCTCGGTCAAAATGCCCACGGCAATTTGGTAAGCTCCCGCGATCTTCTCCTGACTTTCCACAATCATGACGGAGCTGACGGCATGGGTGGACATCATTTGCGCGATCGCTAACATGGAAGCATTTGGCTCAGCACAAACCACCTCTCTGGTCATGACTTCCTTCACCAGTCTCAACTTTAATAGGTCGAGGGGACGCGAGATTTGGCGCAAACTCTCATGGGTGACCAGTCCTATTAAGCGATCGCGGTCGTCCATGATCGGCAAATGACGGATGTGATTTGTTTTTAGCAAGTTAATTGCTAAAAACAAATCCGTAAAGGCTGATTCCTTGAGGGTCAAGACATCCCGCACCATCACTTCTCGCATGGTCAAGCAATCTAACCTTTGCTGTTGTGCGCTGAGATGTACTACGTCTCGTTCGGTCATTATGCCCAGTAACCGATCGTTTTCGATTACCAACACACAACTAGCTCTTACCTCTATATGCAGTTGCTCTAGTTGGCTGCTTGCAGATTTGGTCGTTGCACATTTCGACCGTGCCTCACTCATCTGCGCGATCGATGCCATCACTGTCATGTCGGGATGGACAATAATGGGATTCCGAATAATCGCCAGCGCTAAGTCTAAGGGGGGATGAGGCATGAACATAGGTGATTCTGGGAATTTTGGACTCTGAGATCAACTCTGGGCGATCGGCAAAGAAATATGTATTGTTGTTTCCTGTTGGTAAATACTTGTTATGGAAAAAGTCCCACCCGCTAATTCAACAATTTTTTTGACAATCCTCAAACCTAAACCAATGCCTTGTTGCTCGTAACTCTTCCGCTCGAATTGGATAAAAGCCCCAATTCTGGCAATCTGCTCCTCCGTCATACCCCTCCCTAGATCTTGGATCGATAAGTTAAACATTTCTCCTACAACTTTACTGCTGATTTTAATCATTGTCCCAAGTGAGGAGAATTTGAGAGCATTATCGATTAATTCATGGAGGACTGTCAAAAGATATCGGTATGACAGCATAATATCCGCGTCCTCAAGGGAAAATATGATATCTTCGACCCTCCCGCTATTTTTAGTATAGGATTTGATCAGGGTCTCAATACCAGAAGCTGAAAATTTCGTATTAGTTGACTCAAAGGCTTGCTGCCGAATGGTGGATATTTCGAGCTCTAGATAGATCAGAAATTTTTTCGTTAAATTTTCTAAACGATGGGCTGATTCGTCTGCCCATCCCAACATCTCGCGGATTTCGGTTAGATCCATGTTCTCGAGATCTTCCTTGAGCAGGTCGATAGTGCCGATAATACCGTTGAGAGGGGTATTTATTTCGTGGGACAACCGAGAGGCTAGATTTCCCCGTAATTCATTGAGCGTGCTTTCAAGGATATTGATCGTATTTTCTTGAATAACTGATAGAGTTTGGATATCGTCATACTGGCGCTTGATTCTGAGCATCGAGTTTACCCTTGCGCGCAGTTCTAGACTGTTGATCGGTTTGCTAATGAAATCATCCGCTCCTGCATTCAGACAGTCAGCAAGATCGGATTTGGCGCTTAGAGCTGTCACCATAATGATCGGGACAACTTTCCATTGTGGGATTGCCTTTATTCGTTTACAAACCTCGATGCCATCCATTTCTGGCATCATGACATCTAATAAGATGAGATCGGGTTGGAATTTTTCAAGACAAGAGATAGCATTTTTACCACTAGCTGCATAATACAAATGGTAAGTGCGATCGCTCAAGAATGCCTCAAGTACGTCAAAATTATTCGGTTCATCATCAACAACTAAAATCGAAAATATATTTGCCATAACTTTACGTTTGGTTAGTGACTTGGTTAATGACTTGGTTAGTGACTTGGTTAGTCATTGAGAGGGGCGATTTTAAAATAAGGATTGGGTAGCTTGGCACTGCCTATTCTTACTTTCTGAGTATCTAGATCTTTTAGGTTTAAACTCAAAGAATATGCCATATAGCCATATAGATCGCGTTCTTTAACCTTTCTATTTTTATTTTTTCGATAGTTATCTAGTAATTATGATGAAACAAGTAGTTTTACTA
>NZ_LIRE01000200.1 GCF_001402795.1 Pseudanabaena sp. 'Roaring Creek' | reverse complement strand
TATAGTTGTTTTAAATAACTTGTAGACGGGCTTCGACTTCGCTCAGCCCTCGGTGTAAGCTAGCTGAGCGAAGTCGAAGCTGTAGTTTTTATTTGAATTATCTATAAGTAGCTAGGCATAATTAAAAGCCAAAACCAGAGAGCGTACCGCCCGCTGCGCGGGCGGTACGCTCTTCTGTGTTTTAAGTTTACTTATGTCTAGCTACTTAATGCTAGTTGCAGCATGGGAATATCTTAAGGCGATCGCCTGCTAGTCATCGGGAAATTGCCAACACATAATCCGTTCGACGCTTTTGGAGCCACATCGACATGCCTCAGCATGGGAGGCAACCCATTCATAATCGCATTGGCGACAGTGATGTAAGACGTTATTAATATTGGCGGCGGCAATGCGATCGCGTCCTGCTTTTAGTTCTTCAGGTGTGAGGACAGATTCAAGATCATTTGGCTCATTCATTATTTTAGAATTTGAACTATTGGATAGTTAATGATTGCTTGATCGACAGTCACTATTGTTAAATTATGCTGGATGGCTTGACAAATTAGAAGTCGGTCAAAGGGATCTCTATGCAAAGGTGGTAGTCGAACTAGTTGTGTAATACTGGTTTCGTCAATTGGCAAGCTATCAATTTGATGGCGAATACGTTGTCTTGGCAAATAGATTTCTGGTGATTCTGGGAAAGGAAGTTTACCAAGTTGATATTTAATTGTGGCTTCCCAAACAGATACAACGCTCAGGTAGACATCGTTATTGGGGGCTTGGATATAGTTGCGAAATTGTGGGGAGAGTTGAGGATCGCCATTGAGAAACCAAAGAAAAATATGTGTATCAAGGAGCAATTGCATAATCTTTTATCTGTTCTATTCAAAGTCTTTTAAGATTTCTTCTGGTAAAGGTTCGTCAAAGTTTTGAGGAACAGTAAATTCGCCAGCACAGAGGGCATAGGGTCTTGATGCTTTTAATGGTTTATTTTGTTGTCTGCGAGTTTGTACGAATAGCAAGAAGTCAAAAAGCTCTTCTACTAGTTCTTCGGGAACGTGGAAGATTTCTTGAATAAGTTTTTCTCTGGTGGTCATTTGTTTGTTCTCTTAGTTAATTATCGTCTTTGCGGTCTTGCATCCAATTTTTACTTTTTACTTTTACCTTTTTACTTGATACCGTAGCAGGGATTTAGATCCCCGACTTTTTTTGTGAATGTACAAATCCCCTTTGATAGCAAAGAAAAAGTCGGGGATCTGGGCATTTCTTTTTTGCTTTTTACTTTTACCTTTTTACTTTTACCTTTTTACTTGATCGAGGATCGCAAGGACAATTTGAGAATCTATACTATCCAATCTTTCGCAGAGAATATCTTCATCGCGTTCTCCGTTGAAGATTTGCCGAATCGCAGCGATTAGATTTTGCCAACCATTCGAGATCATGTTTTCCAAAAGTGGCTCAAATTGCTGTCTGACCTCGGCATCTTGAACGGCTCTCACTACACCGTCGATAATCTGGGCGTGTCGGCGTAGTTCGTACTTAGTACCTTCAAAATTGGCGCGGGCATTGCGAGAAAGGCGGCGATATTCCTTGGCTTTGTCTGAATCGCCTTTTTGATTGCTAATCTTTGCCAAAATGTTGTAAGTCGTCCAAATCTGAGCCGCCGCAGGATCGAGGGTTTGCTTAATGGATAGGGACTCTTCGGCTAACTGTTGGGCTTCTTTGAGGCGATTTGGAAATTTTTGAAGGAGATCGGCAAGGTTAGTTAGTACCTTAGAAGCACTTGACAAATCACCAATAGACTTAAAGTAATTGAGAGTCTTCCGATACCATGCCTCCGCCTCCGTCAGTTTCCCCGCACCTTTGCTCACGATCGCCAACTGATTCCAAGTCGCTGCTGCCTTTGCCAAATCACCCTGAGCTTCACTAATCTGGGCGGACTGGCGATATGCCTGTTCTGCGGCTTCCCATTGGCGCGATTTTTCAAAGGTCATGCCCAACTGATGCCATGCAATTGCTTCTGATGCGGGTTCGTTGAGTTGCTGAAAGATTTGCAGTGCTTCTTGATAGCGTTGGGCGGATTCGGTGAGGTTGTTCTGATCCAGTGCCAAGGCTCCCAGTTGTCCTTGTGTAACGGCTTCCCCTCGGCGATCGCTCAATTCTTTAGCAATCGCTAACGATGCCTTGTAGGACTCATGGGCGCGATCGTATTCCCCCATATCTGTTAACGCATCCGCTAAGTCTGTATATACCGTTGCAGCTTCTCGCTTTACTGAGTTTGTTTGCTCCAATTTCCCTAGTTCTTCTAGCTCTTGAAGTTGCTGAGAAACCGCCCGTTTTGGCTGTCCTGTTGACCGATAGCACCGTCCGAGTCTGCCCAGCGTAATAGAGCGCTGATAGCTAGGAGTCGCGCCCAAGCCTGCCAAAATCTCATTAAACACCGCCTCTGCTTCGGCATAGCGTCCTGTATTTCGTAGCTGTTCGCCTGTATTATTGAGCGTCAGATACCAAGATTGGGAGCCAATCTCACCGCCCATGTGTTGCGCCATGTCTGACAAATTTTCTCGATCTTGATTCAGCCCGAAGACAAACAAGAATCGGTTAACATTATCCACAAAATCCACCGCAAAGTCTTCACCTGCGGCGATGCTGCCGCGCACCGCATACAGCAAATTCGGCAGTTCCCGTTGGGCTATGGCTCTCACTGCAAAGGGATTTTTACTATCCTCAACATACAAATAACCCGACAGTTGGTAATAGCGTTGACGATGGCGGCTGAGGAGTTGCTGTTGTTCGGGTTCAGTCAACCGCGATCGCATCGCAGGGGCAAGGGTCGGATGAAATTTAAGAAAAGGTACAGTCACATCCAAATGGCTCAAAGATTCCGCCAGTATCAACCCCGTTGTTTCTAGCTGTGTTCTGAGTTCATTCCATTTCGTTTCCGCGATTTCTGTAATTATCCGTAAGTCTCGTTCCATTGCGCCACCCTGAAATACCCCCAACCGCTTAATCCATTCCTGTGCTTCAGGATCGAGCCGACTCACCGACAGATTTAGCGAAGCCAGCAAAGGATTATTGGGAGTATCAGCCACTAACTGCGCTAACTCCCGATGCACCTCTAACGCCCGTCTTTGCTTCAGTTGCCCCGCCAACAAACCCAACGACAAAGGATGATAGTCCAGCAACTTAAACAACTCCAACAAACCCTCACGGGGCGGCAACCCAAACTGTGGCTCTGGTGGCAACTTAATCAAACTTTGGAAATAGTCCAGCGCATCACCCTCCGACAAACCCCGCAACGGCAAAGGAATATGCTTCAAACTCCCCAGATTAGGATAATCAGAATGCTGCAAATCCGCCGCCCTCGTCGTCAGCAACACCCGACTATTTCCCGCCTCCGACCATTCTTTTGCGATGTCGAGCAGGGCTTGATCCCCCCTACCCCCCTTACTAAGGGGGGCTTGCTCCGAATCTTCTTCTTTCCCCCCCTTCACAAGGGGGGCTAGGGGGGATCTCAACGTCTCCAAATTATCCAAAATCACCAACACAGCCTGTTCCCTCAGCGCCCTAGTCGCCGACGCCCCATCGATCAGATTGGTATCCAACACCGTCGCCAACACACTCACCGCATAACTCACAGGATCGACACCCTGAAAATCGGCAAAACTGATAAAACACACCCGCGCAAACATCCCCGTCCGCAACAGCCACCGCCCCGCCTCCTCAGCCAGATAGGTTTTCCCCATCCCACCAAAACCCGAAATCGTCACCCGCCGCGTATCCCGCACATACGCCCTCTCGATCTGCCACAACTCCCGCGCCCTACCCCAAAAGCCAGCCTTCTGCACCTCACTAATATTCCCTCTAATCTTCTCCCCCTTTTCCAAGGGGGGCTGGGGGGGATCTCCCGCAAACAACGCTCGATCGCTTCCCACCTGATACAACGCAGGTAAAAACCAATCCTGTAACCGCAAAGTAACCCGATCGCGTCCGCGCTGGCGATCGCCCCGTTCCCGATGTTCATACAAATACCGCCGCGCATTTTCCAACGCCTCACCAAATCTCTGTCCCCGTGTCAGATGCTCGTAAAAAGCCCCAAACATCTGCTCCGTTGTTGACGTTAGCACCGAATATTGCATCGCCAAAACTGTCGGAATCCCAGCATGGGTAAGCCCAGCCGCCACACTTCCTATGGCTTCTTCCCCCGCTACCGCCGCCGTCTGACAAGCCGAAAGCAACATTGCACTGATACCAGCCTGACTCAAACTTTCCCCAACTCGCGCCGCCGAAACACGATCGCCATTACCACCAATATCCTCAAACAACAGATAGCCAATGTTCTTATTGACATCAAATACCCCATGTCCATCAAAATGCAGAATATCTACCGATGGCAAACTTTTATCTGCTAAACGTTCTACCAACTTATCGAGAGTAGCAGGACGCAAAAACTCCACATCAATTAATCCCTGTGCATTTTTAGCGATCGCTTCAAGAGTTGCCAAAGCATCTTTACGTGGATCGAGAAAACCCGCACCTATGGGGCGGCTAATCACAAACAGCAAGCGCAACCGATTTTTTGGAGGGACAATACTTTGCTTAACTGAATCTTGCTTAAATTCCGACTCATTTGTTAACTGCGAAAAACTTCGTCTTATCGAAATTGGCTTTTCCCCATGCGATAAATAAGTTCCCTTTGGATCGCGCAACAGTTCCCAAGGCAAAGCCAAAATAAGCGGATGACTTGCTGAAATTGTTAAGATCTTGTCTCGTTCATCACTATCCTGAAAATCCTTAAATATTTCCTTCGCGTCACCACCACTAAAAATTGCCTCAAACAACGTCGCCCCCCACAAAGGCAATTTCGCCTCAGTTCTTTCAGCACTGCGATCGTCCACATCCATCATGTAAAGTGATGTATATTTCTCTAAATAATCACGAATCTCAGCGCGATCACCATCATTCACAGGCGCTACAAATTCCAGAGCATCCGTCTCGCGATTATTTGATTTGATGACAAAGCGATCGGAACTCGTAAACCGCACATTTAGCTCAATCATCAATAAACCTATACAAGCTCCAAAATTTTATCTTGCTCCCAGACAACCGATTTTTCCATTATTCCAAACTCAGCAAAAGTTTTAGCAGCCCTGAGTGCCATATCCAAACCAACACATAATTTCGTTGGATATATACCTTCTTGCCCGCCAACCACCAACTTTTCATCCATACCTAACTTAAGCGGATCGACAACATAATGAAATACCTCATTGTCAAAGGTTAAATACACCACATATCTCCCCTTACCACCACCAATAGCAAGGTGTGCTTCATCTTCAGTTTCTAAAGTTACTAAAGTCTGCCGATTCCCATCTAGCGTCCTAATCGCGACCTCAATTTCCAGCCAATTCTGGGCTGACTTTAATACCAACTGATTGCGATTTTCTTGCCAGTCTTCAGTTGAGAACTTAGAAATAAACATCAAAACCTCACTTTAACCTGATTACATCACAACCGCTAGGGCTAATCACCTCTAACTCTTCCAAGTCTAACTGCTTAGCCATTCCCTTCACACCGCCATTTTGACCACAAGGTCTACACAAATCGCGATCGACTATTAATCTAGCTCGACCGCCTCTAATCCCAGCATCAAATGCTTGTTGCATAACATCAGCCTCAGCATGGGTTTTACTAATCGGATTCACCCTCAAAGTAACAACCCTCCTAGGGTTAGGGTCGCTCCCAGAATTGACTCCAAAAAATTCGCGATCCCCGATCTCCAACTTTGCCACCGTAGAACCATCATTTTCACTACCAGCTAAAGGTAAATCTAGTTTTTCCCTAAATTTGGCTAATTCCTGAAATTTAGCAGCAATATCTGCTGCGGGGTAATCAATATAATCTTTGTCGCTTGTCATTTCTAAAATAAGTTTGGATAATGTGATCCTTAATTGATTGACGAGCACAATCAGCCAAACTTAAGCCTTGACTCTAACACAATATTTCTAAATTTTGGCGAAAAAAATCTTTCTCATAGATTATTCTGGTGAATCAAGTATATTGCGTAACTCAGCGATCGCCTCTGCTGCTGTGTAAGACTTTAATTTTCCTGCACGATATGCAGCCAAAGCCTCACGCCCATTTTGAGCAATCTCATCACGCCGCCGCTCAATTTTAATTTTACGAATTTTCCTTGCGATCGCCATATTCATCACAAAACGCCTTCACACCAATATGCAACACAATCACCGTAACCGATACCACGATTGGTGTAATAAATTCTCCTGAAACGCCCATTCCTGCAAGCAACCCACCAAATTTAGAAATTGTTTCTTTGTTATCCAGATCGCCCCACTTCTTCCATTGCTTATACAGCACCCCATCTTCCTCACAGAGATCTGCCTTGGCTGCTTTCCAAAACTTTTGCAAAAAACTCTTCGCTGGTTCCTTCGTTGCAGTCGCGATCGCCTGATTTTGCTTAACCAGTTGTGCCTCTCGATCGCCAGGTTTTAGAGGTGCGTCACCAGAGAGTGATCGCAACTCCAGTAACTGAGCATCAATTTCCGCCGCAAGAATAGAAATCTCCTTATCAGAAAACATCGATAATTTCTCCGCAAATGGAATAGCTGAAACTATCATAACCATTTCTTTCTAAAAAAGGAGGGAGCGATACTTTGGATCGCTCCCTCCTTTTTGCTTTTTATATAGCAATCAGCTATATCTCTAAGATTAAGCTCGTACTTCCGCAAAAATCTTATTGAGAATATCTTGAGCGCCCTTAGATTTTAAGTCGTCAGCAAGTTCCGCACCGATCGCTTCAGGATTAGTCAGATCGCCTGTTACTTCACCCTTAACTAGAGTCTTTCCATCAAGGCTCGCGACAATGCCTTTAAGAGTCAACTTGTCAGCAGTAATGGAAGTATTCACACCAATGGGAACTTGGCAACCGCCTTCGAGTTCACGCAGGAAAGCACGCTCCGCAAGACAGCGTTGAGTAGTTGGATAATGGATAATCGGCGTAAACAAAGCCAAGATGTCAGGATCTTCAGCGCGACATTCAATTCCTAATGCACCCTGTCCGACGGCATGGAGCGAAATTTCTCCATCGATTACTTCATGCACGCGATCGCCCATTCCCAAACGGCGCAAACCTGCGGCAGCAAGAATCAATGCATCGTACTCACCAGAATCTAGCTTTTGCAAGCGAGTATTCAGATTCCCGCGCACATCCTTAAACGTGAGGTGAGGATAGTAATGACGTAATTGAGCCAGACGACGCAGTGAAGACGTACCAACTACCGTTCCCGCTGGCAAAGTGGCAAGGGTTTGGTCTTTCAGTTTTTCATGGACGACTAAAGCATCCGCAGGATCTTCCCGTTCGGTTACCGCACCGAGAATCAACCCTTCAGGTAAATGGGTTGGTAAATCTTTGAGGCTATGCACCGCAAGGTCAGACTCCTTGGTTAGCATCGAGACTTCTAATTCCTTGGTAAATAAGCCCTTATCACCAATTTTGGCAAGTGCTACGTCAAGAATTTTATCGCCCTGTGTACTCATGGTGACGACATCAAACTGGCGATCGGGGTGTGCTTTGCTGAGTTCCGCCTGTACCCAATGCGTTTGTACCAGTGCTAGCTGACTTTTGCGAGAACTAATGCGAACTGTTGAGGATGCAACCATAGGACAAAGGGTGAATGATTAAAAAAGTTTTGTAAGGTGGGATTGGTAAGGTGAGATTTTTAAGGTATAAAAAATTTATAAAAATCGAGATAAAAGCACCATTTTCTATTCAAACAGGTTTTGCTACGGTTTCGATGCGATCGCCTAAATATAAAATGTAAAGAATTCTTACAGCGCTAACCTATCGCAAGGCTTTCAAACTGGATTTGTCGATATAAATCATTGACCGCAATCTCTACCTTTATCGACTGTAAGAAAAGGCGATCGCCTAAACCATACTCAGAAAAAAACCATTTCCCCTCTTGATTGCGCTGAAATACCTCCACCAATGGCTGTTCGACTTGCACTAAGACATATTCCTGTAGGCTTTCAGACTTGCGATATTGCTCGAATTTAAACCCGCGATCGTAGGCTTCCGTCGATGGCGAGAGAACTTCGATGATTAAGCATGGAAATAAAACTAACTGAGGTTCCGTATCACGCTCATCGCAAGTGACAACCACATCAGGATAGAAGTACTTCTTCTGTGGCTGAATCTGGACTTTGACATCAGATATATAAACTTCACATTGGCGATTAGCTAGAGTATCATCAAGTAATTTAAACCAATTACCTGAAACTCGGTTATGACTGCGCGTACCGCCAGCCATAGCGATAACTTCACCATTAAAGTATTCATGGCGAACTTCTTGCGTTGCTTCCCAAGCAAGATATTCTTCATAGTTCATCAATAGGCGATCGGGTAAGGCAACCATATTAAAAGCAAGATTTAGCGTGGTGATTATCCTATTTTAGCGTGACAGTTATTTTCAAAAGCCAAAAAGAGAAAAGCGGCGCGAAGCGCCGCTTTTCTCTTTTTGGCTTTTGGCTAAATTTAATTGCGGACAGCTTCGAGTAGGCGCGAGAAATAAAAGGAGGTGGCAGTAAATTCCTTGCGCTTAATCGTGAAGCCTAGCTTCTGAAGAACTCGGCGGACATCGGACTCCTTATGTAGATAGGCGCGAGTTGCTTTACTAGGACCAGGAACCATATCGCCTACTTTTTTCATCAGGACATAGTAGGGGTTTTTCGGTGCAAAGCTGAGGATCAGACGCGATTTGGCAAGAGATGCGAGATGGGCGATCATTTCTTCAGATTCGCGATCGGGATAATGAATCAACACATCAAGACAAATTACCGTGTCGTACTCTCCCGATAATGAGGCGAGATCCTTGACTTCAAAGATCGGATTTTCAGGATTGTTGGCGCGGGCTTTACCTTCGCCGACCATTTTTTCGGAAATATCACTTGCATATACCTTTGCCCCCATCGCCGAGAGAGGAATGCTCAAGCTACCAGTGCCACAACCCGCATCACAAACCGTTTGTCCGAAAGCATTTTTGTCATTTTTAAACCAGTCCAAAACGTAATCGACGGTTTGTTGGTGACCCGTACGAATATCCCGTTGGACTCGGTTGACATCACCTTCGCCATAAATCCGCCGCCAGCGATCGAAGCCCGTGGAATTAAAATAATCGCGAACTATTTCTTTATCCTTGGGAGCTTTTGAATTTGTCTTGGAATTTGTATCGGAATTTGTATTGGAATTTTTATTTGATGAGCCGATCGCTTGATTAGATCTATTAGACATAATTGTGAAGAAAGCTTACAAAAAAGCCGATTGAATTAGTAGTTTTGTTACAGGTGATGATTTTACCCCAGAAAGTAAAGGCGTTGTGTACTGCCGCTACTTTCTAGGTTTTGTATTAAACTTAAGGCAATCGCCAAAAAAATTTGCTATGCAACTCAATCGCATCATTGCTCTTGTCCTCGTCGCTATTTGTTTTGTCTCAGCTACCTTTGGCATTCAACGCCGCCAAATGGATGAGTCTTTAAACCTAAAGACTTTGCTCGATCGCGATCGCCTCGAACTGGTTTCTCTGGATGGGGCTATCACGGGTGGGAGAGCATCGGCTTCGGGGGCTATGGCAGTACGCGATCGCCTGCGGGAACTGATTAAGGATAAATCCGTAAAAGGGGTATTGCTATCGATCAATAGTCCTGGGGGAACCGTCGGCGCGAGTAAAGAACTCTACGAAGCCGTTAAGGATCTAAAAGAGCAAAAGCCCGTTGTCGTGAGTATGCTCGATCAGGCAACTAGTGGGGGCTACTATGCGGCTAGTCCAGCCACTAAAATCTATGCTAATGCGGGGACGTTAACTGGCAGTATCGGCGTGATTATGAGTGGATTTAACGCTAAGGAACTGCTTGACAAGGTGGGCATTCAGTCTCAAACCATTAAAACGGGTCCCTACAAAGATATTTTTTCTCCCTTTCGCGAACTGGGCGATCCTGAGCGGCAAATTCTCCAAGAACTCTTACAAAGTACCTATCAAGAATTTATTAGCGATGTCTCTAAAGGTCGCAAACTGGACTTAGAAGTGGTTCGGAAACTCGCTGACGGGCGACTTTATACAGGAAGACAGGCTAAGGACAATAAGCTGGTCGATGAGTTGGGAACTCTAGACGATGCGATCGCTGATTTGCGAGCTTTAGCCAGAATTAAATTTGGGATATCCGATGCGATTGAGTTACCAATTCGGCGATCGCCTGCCTCCTTCGATCGCGTTTTAGATCAATTCCTCAGTCAGTCTAATGTTAGCTTTGCTTTGCCATTCTTTGATGCGGGTAATGGCAATATTTCTGGGGCGATCGCGGATCGCTTAACTTCCAAGTTAACGAGTCATCAAATGCAAGCGGGTAGCTACGACCCACCAATTTTATTAATGCCCAGTTGGGTTAACTAAATCGAGCCTTAATCTAAGGAATTCAGCGCTCATCATCACGAATATTAATCGAGAACATTAACTAAGATCATGCAGGCTCAGAAGGAATCTAAAGTTATTTCTGAAGTTATTTCTGAAATCATTTCTGAAGATAAAATCTGCCAAGTTGAGAGCCTTATCAAACAACTCGATCTTGTCAGACATATTGCCGAATCGGGATTCTGGCTATCGACGGATGAACTCGCCATTTTGCTAAATCTTGATGGGAACTTTATCCGTAGCTTACATAATGAAATGGCCTCGCCCAATCCAAGCTACAAATTTTTTTGGCGCAACTTTGAATGTATTCTTGCCGATCGCCAATTTGAAAAGGGCTTTTGGCTGCTAAGAACGCGCGATAATTCCTTAGTAAATACTTCAATAAATAAAGGTCAAGAAAAAGGTCAAGAAAAAGGTCAAGAAAAAGGTCTAGAACTTTCTAAGGCGGCTGCGAACCACACTAATCAAGCCCCAAATCCAGCAATAACTAGCAAGACAATAACAAGCGAGGCAATACCTAGTGAGGCAATTTCCCTCAATCCTTACCCAGAAACTAAGGTTATCCCAACTCCCTATGCATTGATTGAAAATTTCTTGTCTCAAAGCCAATTGAACGATTTATTGCGCTATAGCATTCACAAACAAGCGGAATTTGTTCCCACTAGCAACTCAGCCAACGATCCTAACTATCGAAAATCGTTTTTTCTCGCCCATTTCCCCGAATTTTCTGAGTTGATGATCGATAGGGTGAGAAAAATTACGCCGCAGATTATTAAGCATTTAGACATTAACAATTTCGCGATCGGGCAAATCGAGTCGCAGATGACAGCCCACAATCACGGCAATTTTTACAAAATTCACAATGATAGTGGCAGTGATGATGATGCCTCGCGAGTTCTTACCTATGTCTACTATTACAATCGCGAACCGAAAGCATTTACGGGTGGTGAATTAGTAATTTACGATAGTAGGATCGAAAATGGCTATTATGTAGCTGCCAATTCCTTCAAAACCATTAAGCCTACGAATAATACGATCGTCTTTTTCCCCAGCCACTGTATGCATGAAGTCCTGACTGTGAGCTGCCCATCCGAATATTTTGCTGATAGTCGTTTCACGATTAATGGTTGGGTACGCCATGCTTAGTCTAAATAGACTTAGAGAGAGAGTTGCAGCGCAACTCTCTCTCTAAGTCTATTTAGTATTTAATTTTTGTTTGACTTTGGAGATGACACCGCTAGCGATCGCCCCAGCCATAACAATTCCCAAGACGGGCTGAATGAGAGGTTCCCATAGTTGTCGCCACAACTCCAGCCCAAGGTTAATTTTCAAGCTTTCCCCGCCGAGGGCAACGAGCAGCCACCCAAAAAAGAAAAATACTAAAAACAGATTGAACATTAAAAATTTATTTGTCCAACGACCAAGAGTTTCCATAAATTTTCTGAATTTTCGATCATCTTAAAACAATCGGGGTAACGTTGCCGTCACCCCGATTATTTATATCGTTTTTTTATAAATAAACTAGCTAAATAAACTAGCCAAACAAGTCAGCTATGAGAGCGGGTAAATAGGCAAGACGTATTTGCAATACGAAATGAAAAGTTTTTATAAGTTTTTGATTAAGTCAAGACTTAAAATTCAAACCTATTTGAAACCAACCGCTGCTTGCCATACAAAAGCAAGTAGCAAAAAGAACACAGGAATCACGGGAAGAACGTTTACCAGTGGATCAAAAATTCTGTAGGCTTCAGGTAACGTTGCGATTAATAGACTAAGTGGCATTAAAAATAGACCTCCTTCAAGAGCTAAGATGAATTTTACCACGACAAAGAAGCCATTCTTTTTTCTGAAAATTTTTTATCTAAGCGTTTATTAAATGGGTTTATTTATGGCGATCGCAAAACACCAAACGGACTACCTGCAAAAATTCTTCCAGATTTTTAAGGTTACGCTCTTGTCTTTACTGCTCTGTGGCGGGATGGCGATCTTGAGCGCTCCAGCTTGGGCAAATGTCCAAATAAAGCTGACGAATATTAACTATGAGCCTTGTATTGGCGATGCAGGCAAGAATATGGTAACTGGCGGTGGGGTGATGTCCGCTAAGTGTTACACGATCAAGGGAAAAGCAAATAATACATCGGGTAAAGTTGTTTACAATGCCGATATCTTTGGGCGTATTTACGATGCTAATGGCAACGATGCCATGCCCGAACGGGCAAGATTGGGTGCTGTCGAGGAAATTCCTGTGGGCAAAAGTGATTTTCAAATTATGGTGGCAATTCCTGCCGAACAGCCCGAACCGCTCGAACTTAAGCAGTTTAAAGCTTCGGGATTTGCTGGTAAAGTGCGGCGGTAATCTCACTCAAGTTAAAATATACATACCTAGATTGGAGCGACCTAAGTCGCTAGGCATAATTAAAAGCCAGACTCAAAACCTATGGCTCATGCATTGCGTGAATCATGGGTTTCGGGGCTTTATAGTTAATTGCGCCTAGCTACCTATCGCGTCGTTTCAATCTTTCAATTTCTCTGAATCGATCTCAAAAATATGGCTGTTAAAGTTTTAATTCCCACTCCCCTCCAACAATTTACGAACAATCAAGCCACTGTTGAGTGTGCTGGTAGTTCTGTGCAAGCAATTATTGACTCCCTCGAAACTAGTTTCTCAGGTATCAAAGGACGTATTTGCGATCCCGAAGGCAATCTCCGCCGCTTTGTTAATTTTTATGTCAACAGTGAGGATATTCGCTTTCTTGATGGGGTAAATACTCCTCTCAAGGATGGCGATGAAGTAAGCATCATTCCTGCGATCGCAGGGGGCTAGTCCCAGTTGCGGGGGGTGCATGGCATCCCCTGTGATTTGGTGGCTCTATCCATGCATCCAGTTATGAATTCAGCTATGAATCCAGCTATGAATCCATCAAATTGGTAATTACTTCAAACATCCACAGGGCTGCTTGTTTTTTGGCATCGGGATCGACTTTGCCCTTGTCACCCCAATTTTGTAGCCATTTCCCCAAACCACCCATGGAGTTGCCCATCCATTGCCCCACCTGGGCAAAAATTTGTTGGGGACCGACACCAGTTAATACTTGGATGGCAAAAATTACGGCAACCACTAAAAATGCAGTTTTAAAGCTGGCTTTAATTACGCTCAACAACCACCATAGCAGCAGTAGCGAGACGATTAATGCGCCGATCACTAGGGGCAAATTCATAGATTTTTCAATCCCATCTCAAATGCAAAGAGTTTATTAGATTTTGGCACGATCGCGCCATTGACGTTACTTAGCTTCGACTCCGCTCAGCTAACGTTAGCTGAGCGGAGTCGAAGCTAACGTTAGCTGAGCGGAGTCGAAGCCACAGGTACTTTAATTAATAGCAAGTCCCCTACCACAGTTTTAGATCTTGTCTCAAGAATTGCAAATTTATCAAGCTCGGCTCGATATCTCTCCAATAGAAGTCGATCGCCTATGGCGATTTCTCTCAGAAGATGAGCGATCGCGGGCTAATCAATTTAAACGCGCCCATCTCAAACGCAATTTTGTCGCCGCTAGGGGAAATCTCCGCGAGCTGCTCGCCCGATGGCTAGAATGCGAACCTCAAGAGATTCGGTTTAATTACAGCGATCGCGGCAAGCCCTATCTGCAAAACTTTTCCCCCTCTGAGGCGATTTATTTTAATCTAGCGCATTCGCAAGACTTGGCTCTCTATGTTTTGTCTAGACATAGTGCTGTGGGTATCGATCTGGAATATATCAACTCTAACTGTGATGTTATGGGCATTGCGGGACGTTATTTCTTACCTTCCGAGCAGAAAATTATTAGCGAATTAGGCGATCGCCAACAGCAGCAGCTAGCGTTTTATCGATTGTGGACTCTGAAGGAGGCTTACGGCAAAGCTACAGGACAAGGGATCGCCAATCTCCTAGATGCGATCGATGTTTCTTTATGCCTAGAACGTCCCCTAGGTGAAGTTCTAGAGATTGCAGGATGGAGCTTGAATCTCTTAAATACCGACGAACTTGCCATAGCCCCAAGTTACGCCGCCGCCCTATGTAAACAGGCAAATCGCGAATAAATTGATAGTGCAAGGCAAAGCCTCGCACTATCAATTTATTCGCGATTTGCCAAGCGCAAAATCTTGCCCGCTAACATCGCCGCCCCAAAGCCATTATCAATATTGACGACACCTACGCCCGTCGCACAGGAATTAAGCATGGTCAGCAAAGGAGCCAGACCATTAAAACTTGCTCCATAGCCAATGCTTGTGGGTACTGCCACGATCGGACAATCAGCCAAACCCGCCACTACGCTAGCTAATGCTCCTTCCATACCAGCAACCACAATGATTACGTCGGCATCGGCGATCGCTTCGCGATGACTGAGGAGGCGATGAATTCCTGCCACCCCGACATCCCACAGCCGTTTGACGACAAATCCGCATAGTTCGCCCGTGATTGCTGCTTCTTCGGCGATCGGTAGATCGGCAGTTCCTGCGGTAATGATTGTGATTGTGCCTTCCTTCTGCATCGTTGATTCCCCTAAACAACAAATTTGCGCGATCGGAAAATATCGCAAACCGCGTAAAGATGGTTGAATTTGTGCATAGACTTCTGCGGAGATCTTAGTTGCCATAACCAATGGATTTTTTGACTCCATGACACGCATGATCTGCACGATTTGTTCGGGAGTTTTCCCCAAACCAAAAATCACTTCAGGAAATCCCGTCCGCAACATACGTTGGTGATCGATTTTGGCAAAGTCACCAACGGATTCATAGTGAAGATATTTTAATTCTTCTAAAGCCTTTTCTGGACTCAGATCCCCCTTCGCAACCGTTTCTAATAGTTGCCTTAAGTTGTCATACATAAAAATCGATTATAAAAGTAGATAAGGCTATAGCTTGTCAAAATATCCCGTTATGAAACTCTACAAAAAATAGTTTATGAGAAAGTGTAATTGAATTTATTTTAGCAAGTCACTACAACATAAAAAAAACACAATCAAAGCTTAAACCAAAGATAATTTTGACGAACAAATACAAAAGTATGATCTCTTGTGAAGTGAGGAAAACCATACTAGTTGTGAAACTAAAATATCCCAAATTGCAACAGTCAGTTGTTGCCGCAGTCTTTTTAGGCTCATTATTTAATATCAGTAGTGCCTATGCTACCGATAGTCAAACAGGTTCTGTTTCCCAAAAGACAAACCTCCAAAATCCTTCCAAGGTAGAAAGCACGCTCCAAAAGATCGACCAAGATGCCCTGCAATCTCCTCTGGAGGAGCCAGTTGAAACATCCCAAAACGTTACATCCGTATCGCAACTGTCAGATGTTAAGCCTACGGATTGGGCATTCACATCTTTACAATCCTTAGTTGAAAGATATGGTTGCATCGCTGGCTACCCCGATCGCACTTTTCGCGGAAAACAATCCCTAACTCGTTACGAGTTTGCGGCTGGTCTAAATGCTTGTTTGGACAAGATTAACGAAATTATCTCCGCTGGTTTAGCTGACAAAGTTAGCAAAGATGACCTCGCAGCAGTTAAAAAACTACAAGAAGAATTTGCAGCCGAGCTTGCGACTCTAAGGGGTCGTGTTGATGCCTTAGACGCTAAGGTTGCTAAATTAGAAGCACAGCAATTCTCGACAACTACTAAACTCAACGCAACAATTATTTTTGCGCTTGCTGATACTTTTGGCGGTGTAGGAAATTCTGGAGCTCAAAGGACCGTAGATAATACCAACCTTAGCTTTTCCTATCGTGCGCGATTGAACTTTGATACGAGCTTTACAGGTAAGGATTTACTGAGAACTCGCTTGCAATCTGCTAACGTGCCAAATTTTGGAGCTGCTGGTGCAACAAATACCAATATGGCTCGTTTGGCATTCAGAACAAATACTGACAATACATTTCAGATTGACAAGTTTTATTATCGTTTTCCGATTGGCGACAAGCTAACGGCATATTTGGGTGTAAACTCCCTCGATCCCGACGATGTTGGCGATACCCTGAATCCTTATTTTGAAAGTAGCGATAAGGGCGCTTTATCTAGATTTGGGCGTTACGATCCGCTCATATTTCGCGGACCTTCGGGTGCAGGGCTTGGTCTAGTATATAAAATCAGCCCTCAATTTACCCTCATAGGAAGTTATCTAGCCAATGCTGCTGGCGATCAGCTTACTAATGCAGCTTCATCGGCTACTGGTCAGGGTGGATTGTTTGGAGGTGCTTATATTGCTAATTTTCAAGCAATTTATGCGCCAGCTTCCAATTTAAAACTTAGTGCAGCCTATGCTCATAGTTTTGAACCTGGCAAATATAGTGATGGTACTACTTTTGTAAGTCTTGCTCAGAGTACGGGTAGTACCTTTGGTAACCAACCCTTTGGCGCTAACGATACTTCATCAGATCGCTACGGCGTACAATTTGAATGGTTGGCTTCTAAAGGTCTTAACATAAGCGGTTGGATCAGCTTTGCTAACGCTCGTCAAGAATCTGGTTCGGCTATTGGAAATACCGCTAGTTTGTTTAACTGGAGCCTTAGCTTTGCTTTCCCAGACTTATTTGCCGACGGCAATAGAGGCGGGATCATTTTTGGACAACCACCCAAAGTAACCTCTAACAGCGATCCAACCAGAGTTGATTCTGACACAGCATATTTGCTAGAACTCCAATATTCTTTCCGAGTCAGCAAGAATATATTCATCACTCCTGGCTTAATAGCTGTATTCAATCCAAATCACAACGCAGCTAACCCCACGACCTACGTTGGGGTAATTAAAACCCTATTTGCTTTCTAAAATTTAGTAGTACTGCATAATTAGAAACCAAAACCAGAGAGCGTCCCGTCCGTGACGCGGGCGGAACGCTCTTCAAAGTTTTAAGTTTACTTATTAGGTATTAAAGTTTTGAATAAAAAGCGGTGAAGTATAGATGCTTCACTGCTTTTCTTCTTTATTTCTTCTTTATTATTTTTGGAAAACCAAATGAATTTTATGAACATTCAGCGCATATTTAAATCTCTTCGCTCAAATTTATTCCGATTTGTGTTGTTTGCGATCGCTAGTTGCAGCATCATTATTTTTCTAGCAACTCAGCCTAGTTTTTCTAAAAACGAAGAGTTGGTGTTTTCTGACAATGATATTGATTTCTCTTTTGTTGTGGTTGGCTGCAATCGCGCTGACAAGGCAGATGTTGATAAAACGGCTCCGAGTACCGCCAATATCGAACAACTTAAGCGAACTTTTAAAGAGGTTTCCGAATTGTCCCCACCTCCTAAATTCTTGTTCTTTGCAGGCGATCTAGTATTTGGTTACACATCTGATACCGCACAACTTGAATCGCAGTTAAAAGGTTGGCGCGATCTTTACGAAAACTCTCCCTTAGCTTCAAGTAAAACTACTTTAATTCCCATAACTGGAAATCATGAGACCCAGAATGAGAAGAAAAAATCTTATAAGGAGGCTGAAAAGACTTGGATCGAAGTTATGGAGCCATACCTCAAGTATGCTGGGAATGGCCCTCATGCTGGCGGAAAAGACAACCTCAAAACCGATCAAAGTAAGTTAACTTACTCCTTTGATTACAAAGGAACTCATTTTGTTATCTTAAATACCGATCCTGTTGGTCGAGACTACAGCGTGCCTAAGGCTTGGGTAGCAAAAGATTTGCAAACAGCAAGATCTCGTTTTGCAAAGCATATCTTTGCGATCGGACATAAACCAGCCTATGCACTAGCACCAAATCTCTATGTTCCCCCCCTTGAAAAAGAAGACGGTCTTGGAAGACTATATCCAGACGATCGCGATGAATTTTGGGCAAGCCTTGTAAAAAATAAAGCTGAAGCAATGCTCGCAGCTCACAATCATATTTACTCACGTCTCAAGGGACCAAATGGTAATACTTGGCAAATCATTGCTGGGAACGGCGGTAGTGTTTTGGAAAAAGTTGTCGATCAATCGAAAAACAACTCCTATGGTTTTACCCTAGTAAGCGTATTAAAAAACAATCACGTAACCGTAACCAGTTACGGTCGAGATGTTCCTAAAGAAGGTTATCTAGCGCCCAGCGAGAAATACCCGACAACCATTCGCGATCGCGGTGATATTAGTTGGAATAACTAGATCAAAAAGATAGAATTGGCTATTGCTCTCTTTTTGGTTTTTATTGATTTATAGCTGTAGCCCAGTTTATTAGTACGTAAAACCCAAGAATAGAATAGTGGTGGGAAGCACCGCCATTCTATTCTTGGGTTTTGATTTTGGACTGACTCAAGTGGCGGCAGCTATATAGGGATGGTTAAGGCGAAGTATCACCAACTATCTTTTAGGTTTTGACTTTTCTTAACGAAATCAAGTTATTTAGGATTGCCATATATAGATACAGTCACTTGAATTAGGACAAATCAAAACCCAAGAATTAATTGTCGGCGCAAAGCGCCGCCAATTAATTCTTGGGTTTTATGTCCTATTATACCAATTCACGAAAGTGTGACAACACTTTTGTGAATTAAAAACCAAACCTAGTAAAGGTTTGAGAAACTAAAAATGGCTAAGCCATTTTTAGTTTTGGTATTACACTTGGCGACAGCTATA
>NZ_LIRE01000199.1 GCF_001402795.1 Pseudanabaena sp. 'Roaring Creek' | reverse complement strand
TATAGATAATTCAAATAAAAACTACAGCTTCGACTTCGCTCAGCTAGCTTACACCGAGGGCTGAGCGAAGTCGAAGCCCGTCTACAAGTTATTTAAAACAACTATAATTCACAAAAGTGTTGTCACACTTTCGTGAATTGGTATAAGTAGTTCGTCATAATTAAAAACCAAAACCAGAGAGCATACCGCCCACTACGCGGGCGGTGTGCTCTGCTAGGTTTTAAGTTTACTTATGCCTAGCTACTTAACTTTTCATTAGTTCTTTCATCTTTTTGGCAGCTAAGGCATAGCCACCATCGGCTCCATCAATAAAATGCACTTGACGACCGTCCCGTTCAAACACCAAACAAGTCATTAAAGCCCGATCGGAAACATGGAATCCATAGACTAAACGACCTTCTCGAAACTTTTTGTCTAGGTAATTCATTAGTGTTTGACGTTGTTTGATTCTCCCAGAAATTACCATCCGTAACACATCATCAAACTTTTTGAAGTCCGTTGATTCGGAAACAATCTTCTTGTAGTCTCCCCAATTAAATCCTCTAACCCTGATTCTAGAATTCATCAGAATTGCCCCTAAGAGGTTAATTAGGCGGATTTTCCATAGATAAAACCATCTCGCTAGCCAATTTTGGGTGGTAGTGAAAACCCTAGTCTCTGACAATAAATTTTTATCCTCAAAGCCAAGAGCTAAATTGGTGGAGATGGCGGGATGACATTCCTCTCCCCGTCCGTAAATGCGATCGATCTGGTTAATAATTTCGCGATAGAGCAGATCGATTTGACTTTGACTGGGTGCGGTCGCCATGACGATCAGACTTAAAATCTCGTCATGGCGGGTGGGGATATCCTGCCAACGGCATTCTAATCCAGAGAAATCCGCGATCGCGTTTTCATTAATATACTTAGGGCTGTATAAATCCGTAGTAGCGGCATCCTTCACTAAGCGCGTGGCATAGCTGATGCCGCCGCCTCTGAGAATTGCTTGGTTATAGTTTTCTGAAATTCGGAGTTTGGCAATTTTAATGTCGTAGTTGGAGGTAATGGCAGTGAGAGGGACAATACCTACACGTAAGCTAAGCTTAAATTCCTCGCTGGCTAATTTTTGTACCGCTAGCAAGGACTGCTCTGCTTCATTAATAAACTTGCTCGGAATCAGAATTGAAGCGCCATCGCCGCCAAATACAAAGGGAATCTCTAGATCCCCGACTATATTCAGAATGACAATTATGGAACAGGCTCCTAAGAGATTGACATCTTTATACTTACCTTCGGCGATCGCTTTAGTTGATTCCGTGACATCGGTGATAATTACCGCCCAGTCATTGGGAATGTCGGAAAAGTTTGCACTGTAGGTAATATCGGCAAAATTTTGAAGAACGGGTAGATCGGCATAAAAGTTCTCAGAAGTCGTATTTACAGGTGAGAATTCTTGAATATTCATATCTGTAGATCTAAATGCGATCATCAATCATAGGATCCTATCAATAAAAGACAAAGAGAGATACAGCCAACTGGCTGTATCTCTCTTTGTCTTTTGCTTGGTGTGTAAATTAAAATTAAAAACCAAAACCAGAGAGCATACTGCCCGCTACGCGGGCAATATGCTCTTCTTATGCCTAGCTACTTAACCTGTAGCGCTGTAGATCTATTCCCATTCGATCGTTCCAGGGGGCTTAGACGTAATATCTAGGACTACACGATTGACCCCTTCCACTTCATTAACGATCCGATTGGAAATTGTTTCCAATAGATCGTAGGGAACTCTTGCCCAATCCGCAGTCATGCCATCTTCACTGGTGACAAGACGCAATACGACTGGATGGGAGTAGGTGCGTTTATCCCCCATCACGCCGACACTGCGAACGGTGGGCAGTAGAACCGCAAAGGCTTGCCAGAGATTATTGTATTGACCAGCGCGATTGATCTCTTGACGGACAATGAGATCGGCATCACGGAGAGTGTTTAAGCGATCGCTTGTAATATCACCAATAATCCGAATTGCCAATCCAGGACCTGGGAAGGGTTGACGCTTGACAATTTCTTCGGGCAGACCAAGCGTAGTGCCGACTTTGCGCACTTCATCTTTAAATAGTTTGCGAAGTGGCTCTACGAGGGTAAAGCGAAGATTGTCAGGCAATCCTCCGACATTATGATGGCTCTTGATCTTGACGGCAACCCGTTTGCCTGTGACGGGATCGGCATTGGTATCCGCTGACTCAATTACATCTGGATAAAGAGTTCCTTGGGCAAGGAAATCAAAAGGTCCTAAACGTTGAGATTCTTCTTCAAATACACTAATAAATTCACCGCCAATCAACTTCCGCTTCTGTTCAGGGTCGGTTACGCCTTCGAGTTTCTTCAAGAAGCGATCGCGAGCGTTAACATATTCCACATGAATGTGGAATTGTTCTTCAAAGAGTTTCACGAGACGCTCTGGTTCGAGCTTACGCATAAAGCCCTGATCGATAAACATACAGGTGAGCTTGTCACCAATCGCTCGATGCAATAAAAAGGCGAGAGTTGAAGAATCTACACCGCCAGAAAGAGCCAGTAATACTCGTTTGTCACCAACTTGAGCGCGAATTTCGCGGATTGAATTTTCGATAAAAGCATCGGTAGTCCAACTCGGCTCGCATTTACAGATGTGATAGACAAAGTTGCGAATCATCGCCATGCCACCAGCGGAATGGACAACCTCAGGATGGAACTGGACTCCATAGAGATTTCTTTCATGATTGGCGATCGCCGCGCAGGGAGTGTTCGCTGTATGAGCTAACACTTCAAATCCTTGGGGTAAATTAATTACAGAGTCGCCATGACTCATCCACATGGTAATGCCCGTATCGACATTGGTAAGTAAATCAGTGGGATCGTCAATGAGTAATTCGGCTTTGCCATATTCCCCTCGCTCAGCACGCTCAACCGTGCCGCCGAGTTGCTTTGCCATTAGTTGCATTCCATAGCAAACGCCTAAAATGGGAATATCCAGATTGAAAATTTCAGGATCGCACTGTGGTGCGCCTTCGTCATAAACGGAGTTTGGTCCACCAGATAGAATGATCCCTTTAGGATTAAGCTTCAGTAGATCCTGTGCGGATATGTGGTACGTTAAAACTTCAGAATAAACCTGCGTCTCGCGGATACGTCGGGCAATGAGTTCCGAGTACTGAGACCCAAAATCAAGAATTGCAATCATTGAACGGCTATTTATATTGTCTGTGGTAAGATCGGGCTCGGTGCTGATTGAATTTATACTAGATGAAAGAACACCTTCAAGATTTAGTACGGCATTCGATGATGTTGGAGGGGATGAAACCACAGTAGATACCTCTATCTTAATGAGATAGCATTTAATGAGATCGTAAGGCTTTCAGTAAGCCAATCGCCGCGAAAAAAGTAGCTATTCTTACAATGCTAGCAAAACGGTACGTCTTTATGAAGAAAAAGATACATAAAAAAGCTACAAATACGATCACCTTGGGTTTATTCTCATCGATTTTAGCCTTGCTAGCTTGGGGAAGTAAGGATCGGGGCTTTAGTTTCGGAAATGTAACGACATCTGCCGCAGAAGCGGTACAGCTCCGTGATGGCAAAACCTATTTTATTAATTTGCCCATGCTGATCGAGGCGGAAACTACGATTAATCGGATTTACGCCCGCAACGCTACCTATTACTTTGCGATCGCTCTACCGCAAAATATGGGCGAACCCTTACAAAAGCTGGAAATTGCCCAGAAAGAGGGATTTGACTCGATTGATTTTTTTGAAAATGATACGCTTGCCTTTGTGCAGTTATCATCGGGCGAGCGAGTGGCGATCGCCAGTAAAACTGAGATTGTGCCCAGTGGCGATCGCAGTGAAGATCGCAGTAAAATTACAATTACCTTTAACCCTTCCATTCCTGCTAGCGGTGACCTAAACCGTAAATTGATCGTGGGACTACGACCAATTAGTAACCCTCGTACCGATGGTACTTATCTGTTTGGGGTGACAGCATTTCCTCAAGGCGATCGCCCTAACTCCCAATTTCTGGGGTATGGTCGGTTGAGTTTTTATAGTCTTCGTTTTTAGAATGTTTTTTATCGCAAAACCCCAAAGATGAGTGGCGGCGCTTCGCGCCGCCACTCATCACCTACATAGAAACTTGCCAAAAACTGACAAATTTTTCCCATGAATGATTTAGGACTGCCACCGAATCCTAAATACCTATAGGGTGTTTTATCAAAAAGATTGACGTTTGCTATACACTATTGGCAGATAGTAACTAGATATTTAACTATGACCTTCACAACAGAATCGCCAGTAACTCCTGTAGAAGCAGAATCTAGTTTTGCACCCCCAGTTAATCACATTGTGCAAACCATCCAAACTGTAATTGCCAGTATGGATGCCGACAATACGGCGCTCGAAAATCAGACCGAGGATACGTGGAAATTCAAATACGGTACTGTAGAAGTAGTTGTCAATATTACTGGAATCGAACCTACTGACACATTCACAGTATTTTCGACAGTGTTGAGCGCACCATTCAAAGATGAAGCAAAAATGACGCGCTGGTTACTAGAAAAGAATGCTGCCGATACCTTTGAGTCTCGGTATGCAATTCAAAACGATCAAGTTTTAGTATTATGTTCGCGCTCTGTTGAAGATCTTTCAGCGGCTGAGATCTCAAGGATTATTACCATCGTAGCGGCGATCGCTGATGACAATGACGAAGTATTAAAGGAAAATTTTGGGGCTTAATCCTAAATAAAATAAGTAATAATACTTATAAGGA
>NZ_LIRE01000198.1 GCF_001402795.1 Pseudanabaena sp. 'Roaring Creek' | reverse complement strand
GTCTTAACTTATTTGGCTATCGCATAATATGTAAGTAGCTAGGCGCAATTAAATGTAAAATCCCAAAAGCTGTAGCGCACGCGCAGCGTGCGCTACAGCTTTTGATTCTGGGTTTTAATTATGCCCAGCTAATTAGTTATTTTTAGTTAATTTCTAGTTAATTTCTGCTACTTCTTGCCATTAGAGTTTCAAATTGCCTAAAGAATATCGCGCCACAGGAATTAACCTTAAGGGGATGCCCTTGGGAGAAAACGATCGCCTATTGACGATCCTCACTAAGGAGCATGGTTTGATTAGAGCCATAGCCGCAGGAGCGCGTAAACATCGCTCTTCTATGGCAGGGCGATCGGGGCTGTTTGTCGTCAATGACTTACAGATCTCGGTGGGGCGCAATATGGAGCGCATTAAAAATGCCGAAGTGTTGCAATCTTTTGTGGGTTTGGGGAAAACTCTGGCGAAACTCACTGCCGCCCAGTACCTATCGGAGCTTGCTCTGATGCAGGCTTTATCCGCCCAGCCTCAAGAAGAACTTTTCTTGTTACTTGTCGAACATTTGGAGCGAATTCAAATGGCTGAAGATCGGCATATTTTGGCATATCTAAACCACGGGATCTATCATTTATTGGCGATCGCAGGATTTGCTCCGCAAGTGCATAATTGTTGTATTACCCAAGTACCTGTGATCGCTAAGCGTGGAGTACCAAAATGGAAAGCAGGATTTAGTATGGTGGGAGGAGGCGTTGTCGATCTCGACTATCTTGACTCCGATAACAGTAGCGATCTTGGTAGCAGTATTGGCAGCGATATTGTCACTAGTGATATTGGTAGTGGCGGTAATCCGAACCAAGGCGATCGCCTTGATCATTACCAAGAGGGAGGTGAGGGATTAATGCTAGAGTCTATCTACAACCGCATCAGCCATTATCTTACAGCCCCTGAATTGCTGGCGATCCAAGAACTCGCACAAACTAATTTAGCGGATAATATTTTAGAAATACCCCCAAAGGATTGGCTCGTAGTTGAGAGATTGTTACGAGCCTATGCACAGTATCATTTTGATAGACCAATCCAGTCTTCGGCACTGATTGACAACTGTTTTTTTAACATATGACCCATTTATTCGATCCCCCTACACCAAATCTGCCAGAAGTTCCTGATTCCCATCATCCTGAGACGCATCACCATAAAGGCGAACCAGATACCGTAGCAACCCCTGAATTGCCGCTCGATTCTCAATCTGTTCTTCGCAACCCTAACTTTTTATCACTATGGAGCGGACAGGTCTTTTCCCAGATTGCCGACAAAATATTTTTAGTATTGGTCATTGCGATCGTTTCTACACAATTTCAGCATGAAGGCGAAACGATTAGCGGTTGGGTCTCCGCAGTGATGGTTTCATTCACAATTCCTGCAATTTTATTTGGCTCGATCGCTGGTGTATATGTCGATCGCTGGAATAAAAAAACAGTTTTAGTCAGTTCAAATATTCTGCGTGGCGCTTTAGTTCTGAGTATTCCCCTTCTGCTCTGGGTCACGAAAAACAGTTTTTTGCCTTGGGGTGCACCAACGGGTTTTTGGGGATTATTATGCATTACGTTTCTGGTTTCTACCTTCACGCAATTCTTCACCCCAGCCGAACAGTCCGCGATCACCTTGGTGGTTGAGAAGCCTAAATTATTAGCTGCCAACTCTCTCTACACTACGACAATTATGGCGGCTCTAATTCTGGGCTTCGCTCTCGGCGAACCTTTGTTAGCCCTATCCGATCATCTCTTACCAAAAATCGGTCAAGAAATCCTCGTAGGTGGTAGTTATTTAATAGCAGGGCTGATTCTGATCCTGTTGAAAACGGGTGAAACTAAAGAAGATCTGCACCGTGATAGTTTTCATCTTTGGAATGATATAAAGGAAGGCTTGCAATATCTCAAGCATAAAAAGACTTCACTATCGGCACTGATCCAGTTAATTTGTACTTTTTCAATTATTGCGGCGCTAACGGTTTTAGCGGTGCGTCTCGCCGAAGTCATGCCTGAAATTAAGTCGGAGCAATTTGGATTTTTATTGGCTGTGGCGAGTTTAGGAATGGCAATTGGTGCGGGGATTGTTGCCAAACTTGGCGATCGCTGTAGTCGACAAACGCTCGCTCTGATTGGTTCGTTAGGTATGTCTGCTTTCTTGGGGATGTTAGCTGTGTTTAGCGATCGCTTTGGTTTGGGGCTGGTGGCGATCGCGGGAACGGGGATTTTTGCAGGTTTATGCGTAATTCCCATGCAGACTGTCATTCAAGAGGAAACACCAGAGGATGTGCGCGGCAAGGTCTTTGGCTTGCAGAATAATGCTGTGAATATTGCCCTGAGCTTGCCCCTATCGGTGGCGGGCATTGCCGAATCCTATTTTGGGTTGCAGAAGGTGATTTTTGTACTCAGTGCGATCGCGTTGGCGACGGGGCTGCTCACTTGGTATGTCGCTCGCCAACTAGTCGAGCAGTAAAGGCCTAATTAAAATCGTGTGATTTGTAACTCAACACTAGCAAACAATCAGGTAACATTGCATAGAGTCAGGCTCGACCTGATGCTATGCAACTAATTACTCCTCACGATGCAACAACTAACACCTAATCCCAGCTTTAGCTTGACCATTCGCGTGCAACTCCTCAACCGCGCAGGA
This sequence comes from Pseudanabaena sp. 'Roaring Creek', assembly GCF_001402795.1. Classification (GTDB taxonomy): domain Bacteria; phylum Cyanobacteriota; class Cyanobacteriia; order Pseudanabaenales; family Pseudanabaenaceae; genus Pseudanabaena. The sequence continues at coordinate 2,646 of NZ_LIRE01000198.1, read as the reverse complement.
ATGCTGTCTTCTGTTATCAGCGCTCTGGCTGAAGCAGGGGGGAACCTAGGACAGATCGACCTGATCCAACAGACGCGCAAAATTTCTGTCCGTGATATTACGGTAAATGCTTACAGCGCGGAGCATATGGATAAATTGATTGCCGTCGTGAAGGCAGTCCCCGAAATTCGCGTTTTAGATGTTTATGATCGCACGTTCCAAATTCACAAAGGTGGCAAGATCCATCTTGAATCCAAGGTTGCCGTCAAAGGTCAAGACGATCTGGCGATGGTCTATACCCCAGGGGTTGGTCGCGTATGTATGGCGATCGCTGAAGACAAGCGCAAAGTTTATGACTACACCATCAAGTGCAACACAATTGCCGTAGTTACCGATGGTACGGCGGTTTTAGGACTAGGTGACATAGGTCCTGAAGCGGCGATGCCCGTTATGGAAGGCAAGGCAATGCTCTTCAAACAATTCGCGGGACTAGATGCATTCCCCATCTGTTTGAATACCAAAGATGTCGATGAAATCGTCGAGACTGTAAAACGGATTGCACCTGCCTTTGGTGGCGTAAATCTGGAAGATATTAGCGCTCCTCGTTGCTTTGAAATCGAAAAGCGCCTCAAGGAAGAATTGGATATTCCCGTCTATCATGACGATCAACATGGCACGGCAGTGGTGGTGGTGGCTGCCACAATTAACGCTCTCAAAGTTGTCGGTAAACCCATCGATACCGTTCGCATTGTGATGAATGGTGCTGGAGCCTCGGGAATTGCCGTGGCTCGGCTGCTGCGTGAGGCAGGTGTAAAGCGCATCGCCATGTGTGACTCCAAAGGATGCATTAGTAAAGATCGCACCGATCTTACGGCAGAGAAATTAGAATTTGTCAGTGAAACTGCGGGTTCTCTGGCGGATGTCATCAAGGGTGCTGATATGTTTATTGGTTTGAGCGTGAAGGGTGCGCTTACCCCTGAAATGGTGAGAAGTATGGGCGCAGCTCCGATTGTCTTTGCGATGGCAAATCCCAATCCTGAGATACAACCTGAACTTGTGGAAAATGATGTAGCTGTAATTGCCACAGGTCGCAGTGACTATGCCAATCAAATTAATAATGTACTGGCTTTTCCCGGAATCTTCCGAGGAGCCCTTGATGCCAGAGTTACCAAGATCACTACGCAGATGAATTTAGGGGCTGCTCAAGCGATCGCCTCCCTTGTCAGCAGTAGCGATCTTGCTCCTGACTTTATTATTCCCTCAGTATTCGATCCCCGCGTATCCCATGCCGTGGCGGCGGCCGTTCATGCCGTAGCGCGTCAACAGGGTATTGCTAACGCCTAGCTTGTCTGGATTGCGTTGCCTAGATTAAAGCCTAACCCTAGGGTCAGCAAACTATGCTTGCCCTTAGGGTTTTTCCATAGCAATAAATTCATCGACGAGATTGAGCAGTTTTTCGATCGCCTCATTGAGATTGATCGATTTAACGGGAAATCCGTGGGCAACTCGATTTCTGATCTCATTTAAGGCGATCGCTCTCTCAAATTGGTCGATGGAGATCTCCGACTGATCGTAAAGGTGGTGAATCATTAAGATCGTGGGCAAGCGATCGATCGGGATCAAAGCTTGTCTCGCATGTCTTCGCATCAGGACTTCCGCAAATATCCACAGGGATAGGAAAGCAGGCTCATGCTCGCCGATCGAGATTAATTTGGCAATCCGTTCTTTACGATGCAAAATCTGCGATCGGGTCAATTTATCATCAGCGATATCTTCTTCCGCGATCGGGGTGGCATCTTCGCCCGTGATCAGCAAAAATCGCCAACCACTATGCTCGGCAACTCTTTGGGCAAGAGTGCGATAATGGGCAACTTCCAAGTTATTTGCCCTATCTTTAATTGCCACGATCAGCCCTTGACTCTCCGATATTTTGACCAGTAAATCAGGGCTATAGGTGTTTAAATTGAATGGTAGCTGATGAGCATGAGGCTGACGAATAACCTCATATCCCTGCGAGCTGTAGCATTCGACAACTTTTGTATGAATCAACCTTTTTGTACTTATAAAATCTGAACATATATAGTCATGAGGCCTTAAACTCTAGACAAAATTATGATAATTCAACCAATAGCCTTGTTATTGGTTATTGCTTACGATACGGATGTATGGCGTAAAGCTTCATTCATCTACACCATATAAGTAGCTGGGCAAAAAATCCAGATCTAAAACCTGCGGGGCACGCTGCGCGTACGCCGCAGGTTTTAGGGTTTAATTAAGCCCACTTACTTAAATATAAATATGAGACTACCATTTGTTGCATTAAAACCAGACATAAGTAAGATTTTGCAAATGTTTAATGCAATTTGCACTTATAGCTAAGTAGCTAGGCGCAATTAAATATAAAATCCAAAAAACTGTAGCGCACGCGCAGCGTGCGCTACAGTTTTTGATTCTGGGTTTTAATTATGCCCAGCTACTTATACCAATTCCAAAAATGGCAACGCCATTTTTGGAATCTCAAAAGCTTAATAGGTTTGTTTTTTAATTCACTGAAGTGTTGTCTCACTTCAGTGAATTGGTAAGTAGCTAGGCATACCTAAACTTAAAACCTAGAAGAGCGTACCGCCCGCTACGCGGGCGGTACGCTCTTCTAGGTTTTGGTTTTTA
>NZ_LIRE01000020.1 GCF_001402795.1 Pseudanabaena sp. 'Roaring Creek' | reverse complement strand
ACAAAAACAAAACCCAGAAGAGTGTTGCGGCGCGAAGCGCCGCAACACTCTTCTGGGTTTTATGTCTTAACAAACCCTTTGTCAAACCCCAAGGGTAGAAGCCCTGCTAAGCAAGGCTTTTACCCTTGGGGTTTTGAAATTTGCCAGTTTAATCCGAACTGACGTTAGCTTATGGTTTCTTGGGTGAAGCTTCTGGCTCTGTCGTAGAGCTAGGCGTTTGAGCGGGATTGGTAAATGGTTGTTTGGCTGGGGTCAAGGAGGCAAGGCGTTTTACTTCATCTTTAAACTCAGCAGGAGCAAGCTCTAGCCCTTTATCAAAGAGTTTTTTCGCCTCATCATCTTTACCCTGAACCTGCCTTAATTGCGCCTTACCGACATAGGGACGAAAATCTTTAGCATTATCTTTGATCATTTGATCGTAGGTAGCGATCGAGTCGTCAATGCGATTTTGTTGGCGATAAACCTCTCCCAAGATCCAGCGTACTGAACTCGTATCTACGGTATTTGCTTGGATTTTATTGGCTGTTTCCGCAGTCTTGAGCGTATCTTGGAGAATGCCGATCGCTGCTTCAGGACGCTTATCGGTTAACTCGATGCTAACTAAACTCTGGATGGCGGGGATATATCCAGGCTTAGTGGTCAAAATTTTGCGGTATTCCGCCGAGGCATTTTTAGGATCCTTAAGTTGGATATAAGTCCTCGCTAAGGTCATCCGATATTCAGGCTGATCGGGAAAAGTATCGGCTAATGTTTGCAAAGGTTCGATCGTTTCCTTAGTTTTTCCTAATTGATTCCTGAGATTGACTAGCCCAATGAGCGCAGTTTGATTTTTAGGATCGCTCTTGAGTACAGCTTCAAACCCCTCAATCTGGATTTTGATCTTTTCTTGCTCTGAGGTATTTTGGGCTGGGTTATTAGCGGCTTGCTGCGTCGGTGGGGCAAATAATCCGCCGATCAATGGGGCGATTGAAACGCCTAAAAAGGAGAGCGTAACTACGATTAAAACACCGTTAATAATCCATTGCCTTGCTGTACGTTGTGACACGATATTTACCCTAAATCCAATTACATGATAGTTTACTGCAAGAGGTTATTATAGGCGGCGCAAAGCAATACTTCTAATTTCTAATGGGTCAATGCACCCGAAAAATATGATCCAAAATATGGCACATTAAAGGATCAGATCATCATTGCAAAGTAACTCTAGATAAACGAAGTTAAACTTAATGGCATTAAAAGTTGGAATTTTAGGATTTGGTGGGTTAGGTCAAGCCGCAGCAAAGTTGCTTAGTGCTAAGCAGGAAATGCAGCTAGTCGTAGCAGCCGATAAAGAAGGTTTTGCCTACAATAACCAAGGGCTGAAGGCTTCCGAGGCAATCTCTGTCTACCAGAACAAAGGCTCTCTTGGCTACCTTGACAATGGCATTTTGACCCAAAACAGCATTGCGGAAGCGATCGCTATGGCAAAGGATGTTGATGGCTATTTCTTAGCTTTACCAAACCTACCCAATACCTTTATGGCAAGCGTTGCCAAGCAATTTATTGCTTCAGGTTGGAAGGGCGTACTCGTGGATGCGATCAAGCGTACCAGTGCCGTGGAGCAAATGATTGCCCTTTCCCCTGAACTCGAAGCCGCAGGGATTACCTATATGTCTGGTTGTGGTGCAACTCCAGGATTGTTAACTGCGGCAGCCGCGATCGCCGCTCAAAGCTTTGCTGAAGTTCATAAAGTCGAGATTAATTTTGGCGTTGGCATTGCCAACTGGAACGCTTATCGGGCTACAATCCGCGAAGATATTGCTCATATGTCTGGCTATACCGTTGATATCGCCCAAGCTATGTCCGATGCCGAAGTAGAAGCGTTACTCGAAAAGACGAATGGGTTGATCGAATTGACCAATATGGAACATGCTGACGACATCATGCTCGAACGGATTGGCATCTGCGATCGCGATCGGGTTACGGTCGGGGGTATCGTGGATACGCGCAATCCTAAAAAGCCTCTCAGCACCAATATGAAGCTTACAGGGCGAACCTTTGAGGGCAAAATTTCCACCCATACCTTCACCCTTGGGGATGAAACCAGTATGGCGGCAAATGTTTGCGGGACTGCTTTTGGTTACCTCAAAGCTGGCAAACAATTCCACCAACGCGGTATTTACGGGCTGATGACTGCCGCCGAAGTGATGCCCGCTTTTGTGCGCTAACCGTAGTAAGTTTTTGAGATTTTCAAAATGGCGTTGCCATTTTGAAAATTGGTATTATAGCTGCCCCCAAGTGTATTAGGACATAAACCCCAAGAATTGACTGGCGGCGC
>NZ_LIRE01000197.1 GCF_001402795.1 Pseudanabaena sp. 'Roaring Creek' | reverse complement strand
TTCACTGATAAATCCTTAGGTGACTTAAGCCTATTATGCCATCGCATTGCTTAAACTGATGATATAGACAAAGTAGTTCAGTATAATTAAAAACTAAAAACCAGAGAGCGTAACGCCCGTGTAGTGGGCGTTACGCTCTCTGGTTTTTAAGTTTACTTATGCCTAGCTACAAAGATAGAAAAGACAAATGGCGGCGCGAAGCTCCGCTATTTGTCTTTTGGGGTTTATACCCTAGGTAACTCTTTCGTTGATATATAAATTCCAGAAGTAGATTATGGTGCTTGTTGCAATAACTTCAACTGATTCTGCACGTCGAGCTTGATCTTTTGTGCTTGCAAATATACTGTAGTGCCACTTTGAATCTTTTCTAATTCATTATTAACTGCCATAAAGTTAGCGATCGCTTGATTGCGATTTAAATCTTTACCATTCTTCGGCAAGGTTGACCATAGATAGGTTAGCTTCTGGTTTGCCATCTCCAAGGCTTGAACTGATTTCTGCTCATTTTTGAGCCTTACTTGCACTTCAGCGAGACTGGTACGATAGGTTGCTAAGCGTTTTTGCGCTTCACTATAACCTTGTAAATCGCTATTAGGAACGCTTTCAAGACGTTGAATGCCATCTTGCCACATTTTTGCTATTTGCTCCCAACGTTCGCTAGAATGCGGAGGATTACGCCCAGATTCGGCGGCTTGCTTGGCAAATTCTTCTGCGCTGTTAAGGATTACCACAATCTTTTCATTCCCTGCGGTCAATCCTCCCAGTTCTTTTAAGTCTCTAGTAGCAGTAATTACTAACTGCTGCGCCCTTCGTCCTGCCATTGTTTGAGATGGAATTTTTCCTAAGCGATCGATCGCTAATTGCCAGTTTTGAATCGCCGCTTTTTGATCGATAGGCGTTGCCGCTTGCTGAAATAAGGTTTTGGCATTGATCATCTCTGTTTCAGCATTGGTGAGCTCGATCTGAGCATTTTGCTCCTGAAACACCTTGGCTTCTAGCTGTCCTGCCTTGATCCGAGACGCTTGCAAACCTGTTGGGGTAAACCGCCAGTCATATCCCCAACCGTAATAGCCTCGTGAATAATCTGCCCATTCGGCCACATACCATACAGGAATAGCATCTAAAGCTGCCTTACCTTCTTTAACTTTTAAGGAGCCGCGATCTAAGTCAGCAGGACTAGTGGGCGATTCGATCAACTGTCGAGCTTCTTCAATACTTGCTTGTCCTTGTTTAAAGTTGGCATCCATTGCCATATTACTAGGCAAAAGTAGAAGTGGTACTGTCTTTGCCACTGGTTGCCTAATTACGGGATAGGGTAAATTCGCTACATAAACAATCCCCACAGGAATACCAATCAAAATCCCGCCCCAGAGTAATCTTTGTCCGAATTTCTTAAACCCGTTCAGAGGTAATTGATTAACGGTCGGGTTGGCTAGAGACTGATGGGACTTCGAGATTTCCGCTTCTAGCTCTGTATATCTTTGCACTGCGGGAGTTGGCTGTGAATTAGGATTTAGATTTGGAGAACTAGAACTTGGTACTGTTTGCCCATTGGGAATATTTCCTCCCCCCTGCTGAGGACTTTTCTTTTTCGCAAACATTGAGTTAAGGATGCCCATGATTATTCTCTAATATCTACATGATTATTATATATAGCTGCCGCCAGTCTTGTTATACCAATTC
>NZ_LIRE01000703.1 GCF_001402795.1 Pseudanabaena sp. 'Roaring Creek' | reverse complement strand
ATAGTCATAGCGTTCGACTTGTCTTATGGCTGGAGGGATCGGGTTTCTGACTTCAGAAATTAATTGTTTAGAGTTTTCATCAAAGCAAACTAAGGGTTAATCATGGTCATAAGGGAGAGAGCGTTTGCTACGCAAACCCTCTCTCAAAGTCCATTTCAAATTATTCCGAACTCACGTTAAGAAATATAGCTGTCGCCAAGTTTACTAGGACATAAAACCCAAGAATTAATTGGCGGCGCTTCGCGCCGCCAATTATACCAATTACCAAAAGTGTGGCTACACTTTTGGTAATTGAAAACCAAACCCCGTAAGGGTTTTAAAATCACAAAATGGCGTAGCCATTTTGTGATTTGGTATTAATTTTTGGGTTTTGATTTGTCCTAATTCAAGTGACTGTAGCTATAACAAAAAAAAGAGGGTCACGGGGCGAAGCCCCGTGACCCTCTTTTTGGAATATAAAAGCTTCAAAAAGGCGAAGATTAGTGCCGCCTCTTTGGAAGTTATTTGATCTTGTCCATAATCGAGAAGATCGGTAGATACATCCCAACGATAATCGAACCCACCATGCCGCCCAAAACGACGATCATCAATGGTTCCATTAAACTGGTTAGAGCTTTTACCGCCTCTTCGACTTCATTCTCATAAAAGTCAGCCACTTTCATCAGCATCTTGTCAATTTCACCCGTTTCTTCGCCAATGCTAACCATTTGCAAAGCCATAACGGGAAAGACCTCAGTCTTTTCCATAGCAGGTGCAATTTGACCGCCTTCTCTAACCGCATTTCTGGCGGACTCGATCGCGTTAGAGATCACCAGATTTCCCGCCGTTTCAGCGGTAATTTCGAGGGATGCCAGAATAGGAACACCTGCCTTAGAGAGCGAGCCAAAGGTACGCGCAAATCTTGCCACAGCAGTTTTAACCACCAAGTCACCAAATAAAGGCAATTTCAAGAAAACGCCGTCAAGGTAGAGCTTGCCCGCAGGAGTTGCATAAACGCGGTTGTAAACGAAGGTAATCGCAAAAAATAGGGCGGGAATGATGAATATCTTCTCACTCTTTAAAAAATTACTGATATTAACCAATATTTGGGTAAATGCTGGTAACTCACCGCCTAAGCTTTTAAATACACCGTCAAATACAGGAATGATGAAAATACACATCGCTAAGAAGATGATCACGGCGATCGATGAAACCACGATCGGATAGGTCATCGCGGATTTAATCTGGTTGGTGAGACGTGCGGAGTCTTCGAGCAATGTCGCCAGACGGGCTAGTACATCATCTAACACCCCACCAGCTTCCCCAGCCTGTACCATCGCGCAGTATAACTTATCAAACACCTTAGGATGCTTACGCAGAGCATCGGAAAAGTTGGTACCTTGCTGTACATCATCCAGAACTTCCGTTAATGCAACCTTGAGCGTGGGATTGGAACATTGGTCGCACATGACTCCCAAGCCGCGTACCATCGATACACCAGCATTGACCAAGGTTGCTAACTGTCGGGAAAATAGAGCTAAGTCTTTAACCGTTACCTTTTTCATGGTAATGGAGGCAAAACTAAAGCCCCCCTTTACCTCTTTGATATCTTGAACGACAAATCCTTTTTGTCTCCAAGTATCGCGAGCCTCTTTGACCGATTCAGCCACCATTGTTTGCTGTACGGATTTACCTTTAGAATCTTTGAGATTCCCCTGAAACTTCGCCATGATTGCACCTCGTTAATAGGAATTATGGGTAGAAAATTGTCGTCTAGCCACTGATCGATCGCGATTTGATCATGTCTTGCGATCGCAGATCTCCCGCTGCTTTCCGCTTCATTACAGGGGCAGGATTGGGACCCACTACGCGCAGTAGTTCTTCAGGACGCGAAGTCTTGGACATAGCGGCTTCAAAGGTAATATCCCCATCCATGTATAACCTTGCTAATACTGACTCAAGGGTTTGCATGGATTCTTTCCCGCCAGTTTGGATAAAACCGTACATCTGGGCAGTTTTACCCTCACGAATGAGGTTGGAAATAGCAGGTGTAACTACCATGATTTCCTGCGCCATTACCCGCCCGAACTGTCCTGGTTGGGGATTATGACGGGGAACGAGAGTTTGGCTCAATACGGCGACCAGAGAGTTAGACAACTGGACGCGAATCTGCCCTTGCTGTTCTGGGGGAAATACATCCACCATGCGATCGACGGTTTGGGATGCAGAGCTAGTATGCAATGTACCAAATACAAGATGTCCTGTTTCAGCAGCCGAGACGGCTAGTTGAATGGTTTCTAGGTCACGCATTTCCCCAACGAGAATTACATCGGGATCTTCTCTTAATGCGGCTTTGAGGGCGTTGGCAAAGGTTTTGGTATCTTCCCCAACCTGCCGTTGGTGGATCACGCTTTTTACGGATTCGTAAACAAATTCGATGGGATCTTCAACGGTGAGAATATGTTCAGCGCGGGTTTTATTGATCGTTTGGATCATTGCCGCTAGGGTCGTTGTTTTTCCCGAACCTGTAGGCCCCGTAACCAGAACTAGTCCCCGTGGTTTTTCGCTAAGTTCGCGGACGATCGGTGGCAAGTTCAGATCATCCATGTCGGGAATTTTCGATGAAAGCGCCCGCAAGCAAGCCGCATAGGTGCCGCGATCTTTGTAAACATTGACACGAAACCTTGCCAATCCCTTGACTCCGTAGGAGCAGTCTAATTCCCAGCTTTGTTCGAGCGTTTTGCGTTGATTGTTGTTGAGCATCGCAAAAATTAAACGCTGACATTCTTCAGGAGTGAGCGGATCGCGATCGGTACGGGTGAGATGTCCGTTGATACGAATATAAGGAGGAAGTCCTGCGGAAATGTGAAGGTCAGAACCCTTACGCTCTACGACCTCTTCCATCAGGTCTTCGATGATGTAGTCCATTACCATAGTGGGCGATTCTCCTGATCTAATCCTAATAAGTGCATGTTTCCCTATATATCCCCTAAAATCTGCCTTTGCATCAGATTTTAAAAACTAGAAAATTCCCATGATTGAAGCCTCGCGCTTTGCAAATGTTTTGCAGATGTTTCACAAATGTTTTACAAAAGGCTTCAAACGCAGTTTTTTAGAAAGTTCTAGGCGTGGTGCAGTACGGACATTCAACGGTCTCGGGGGTGAGCATTGCGTCGCAATTATCACATTCCAATCCTTTGCCTCGACGGGCGCGTTCTTCGGCTTCTCGACCTTTATCGGTATAGACAACCCGCAGCACCTCATCTAAGGTGGTCGCGCCAGTTCTGACCAAGTCAAAAGCATAGGCCATCAAGGTTTTCATGCCTTCCTGTACAGCAATTTCTTTGATGACTTCGGTGGTTGCGCCTTTGTTAATCGCACTTTGCAAGCGCTCGGTCATTTTCATGATCTCGTATACACCTGCTCTGCCCTTGTACCCAGAGCCATTGCATTTTGGACAGACTCGTTGACCAGGAAGCATAGCTTCGCGATTGACGATATTGGCACGGTAGAAGGTTTTCTCAAGGTCGCTACTGGGTAAACCGAAACGATCTAGCTCCTCTTGGGATGGGTTGTAGGGGATGCGGCAGTTGTCGCACACCTTGCGAACGAGGCGCTGGGCGAGTACACCGATAATAGCGGTACTTGCCATAAATGGCTCGACACCCATTTCTTCGAGACGGGCGATACAGCTAGGCGCATCATTGGTATGCAAGGTTGTCAGTACTAAGTGCCCCGTTAAAGCTGCCTCGATCGCTGTTTTGGCGGTCTCTGCATCGCGGGTCTCTCCGACGAGGATGACATCAGGATCTTGCCGTAAAAAAGCGCGGAGAATACTGGCAAAGGTCATCCCTTTTTCCCGCAGCACTTGGCATTGGGTCAATCCAGGTAAGTTATATTCAACGGGATCTTCGGCAGTACTAATGTTAATGCCAGGATCGTTACATTCCGCAAGGGTTGAATAGAGGGTAGTGGTTTTACCCGAACCCGTAGGTCCAGTTACGAGAATTAGTCCATAGGGTCTTTGGGCAAAGCTTTGCATGAGGGCAAGACTTTCGGGATCGCTGATTAACTTGTTAAGTCCGAGCTGGGTATTGGAGTTATCCAAAATCCGCAGACATACCTTTTCCCCGTTTTGGGTGGGGCAAGTATTGACGCGGAAGTCAACCCGCCGACCTTGGAAGTTCCGCTTGAGCTTACCGTCTTGGGGAACGCGTTTTTCGGCGATGTTCAGGTTGGAGATAATTTTGAAGCGAGAAATTACGGCGTTAATAATATTTTTTGGTAAGCGCTTATTTTCACTGAGGAAGAAGTATTCGCGCAGTACGCCATCCTTACGCAGACGGACGCAGAGATCCTTTTCCTGTGGTTCGATGTGAATGTCGGAACATCCTTCTTTAAGAGCTTTAACAAGGATTTTATCAACGAGGCTGATGATTGGGGCGGAATTTTCACCCCCAACCATTAGTTCATCGCCTTGATCGGTGTCGGCAATATCTTCGCCAAAGACATCATCTTTGACCTGTAGATCTTCATCGCTGATCGCTCCTTCAGACTTGGCACTCTTATTGACTTGAAACTGCACGATATTGTCAAAGGTGCGATGAAAATCCTCACGGGCAATCACACGCTTAACGATCGTCATGTTTTTAATGAGGCGTGTGATCTCATTTTGGACTTTATAGCTGTCAGGCGCAACTACGGCAAGTGTGATGCTATTTTCTGTCTTAACTAGGGGCAGGATCTCGCAGTCTCGGCAGCTGGAGATGGGGATGATATTGGAGTCAAGTAAAGCGCTGAGGTTACCAATATCAAATTTGTCAATTTCAACATCGGGATCGATCGGTTCGATGCCGTAAAGTACCCGTAATTCAAAAAGTTGTTGGCGTTTGTAATAGCGGGTAATGTCGGGGGCGAGTTGTTGCCCCAGAATTTGCTCTAGGACGTTGAGAAATGGCACATTTTGTTCTTGGCTATCTTTGACAGCGCGATCGAACTGGTCGGAGGTGGCATGTCCTGCTTGAATCAGTTTGCTCTCGAAGGGAGTTCGACCTCCCCGTTTGGCAAGAGCTTTGGTCTTATTTCTGCTTGCGGCGGTGGTTGGCGCTTGATCTGATGTATTCATAGCCCAAGATTTCCTAAGAGTTCATTACCCAAGTGAGATTAAATCTTTGCGATCGCAAAGCAATGTAAGGCGATCATAGCTTTTTGCATAACTATATTGGGAAAAATAGCACAAGTGCTTCATAGTTTTACAAAAAATAGTTTTATCAGCTAAGTAGCTGGGCATAATTAAAATCCAGATCTAAAACCTGCGGCTCACGCGCAGCGTGCGCCGCAGGTTTTAGGGTTTTATATTTAACGTTAGTTAGGACAAATCCTAACCGAAGAGATGATAGTGTCGGCGTTTCACGCCGACACTATCATCTCTTCGGTTTATTATTAAGGATATTTTGCCAAGAAATTTTCGGGTTTTGGGCAAGTAGTTGAGAAATCGCGATCGCGCCTTTTTTATTTAAATGGCTGGGGTCGGAGAAAAGCTCGGCTTGATTTTGAATTTGGTGTGAAAGGTCGAGATAGGTAAAACTTTCCCGCAGGGCAAGTTCTTGCATTCGCTCGTTGAAAGTTGCTTCATACCTTGTGCGAATGCTATCAAGATAGGTGGCATGGAGGGGCATATTCACGACGATAAGCTCGATATCATTGCGGCGGCAAAAATCAACGACATTGGCAAAAGCCTCGAATTGTGAACCCGTGATATCAAAGTTGCGATAATCGAGGTCGTAGTCTCCAGGAACTTGGGGAAATTTTTGGAAATAGGTGTTGGGGTCAAAGGTGACATCAAACGACACAAAGCCTTTGGAGTCCAGCGCAGTAGCTGTACTGGGTAAAGTAGAAGCGATTAGGGCTTCGCTGTTGCTGAGCATATGGGTATTGCGATCGAATTTCTTCACTAGGGAAGTCCGAATTTCTTGCTTCTTGGGTAGGGTGGTGAATAGTGCATCAAGGGACTGGGAAATGGGGTTTAACGATTTGGCGATCGCCACACTTTGATTGGAGAGTGGCTCGGAGTTAAGTCCGCTAGCTTTGAGGCTTTCCTGTAATTGTTTATAGCCTGATGATGCAGTGATTTCGTCGTAGGTAATGTCACTGCGGCTGCTATTAAAAGCCCGCAAACCATCTGCCCAAACGATCGCTCGCGGTAGCTGAGGACGCGCTAGGATTTGGGTGATTTGGAGGTTCACGACCTTGGCTGTTGCGCCATCAATACCAAGGTTAAAAACGCTGATATCTTTAAAGCCTCTATTGATGAGAGCTTTTTCTAAAACGTGGGGTTCGATACCGCGTAATGCTCTAGAGCTGCCGACAATTAAAATATCTGGCGATCGCCGTTTGTTAGTAGTTTGCCAATCTAGCAGCGCTAATTTCTCATTAAAAAGCGCAATATTAAAATTGAGGGCGGGTTTATTTGCAGTTTCTTTGGCAGGAGCACTAGCCGTTCGATCGCCTTGGACATCGATCTTAGTATCGGCGATCGCAAATTTAATAGATGGATCGGGTGGTTCATAACGGCTGAGGGTACGATCGAGGGCGATCGTCAATCCCAAGCCAATCGCGAAACTAGCAATACATGTCGGTAGAGACAACATCTGTGGAGTCGTCTTTGGATTCGTCTGTGGAGTCGTTTGTCCCAGCCACTTCAATCCAAAGACCATCCGTCCGACTCCCATGAGCCGCGCGTTTAGGCGATCGCTAAATGACGGATTCCTTGATTCCTCGTCACTAACCTCTTCTTGATCGGGGTTGTCGAGGGTGAGGCTATTATCTTCCTCAATTATTTCGAGTTGCGGATTTTGGGTGCCGATCGCCAGCAGATCGATTTCAAAGGACCAACTAGGTTTTTTTGTGCCAATGACTCGACTAGAAACTGTTACTGCTTGAAAATATTCGGCGGCTCGAACCGCTCGCAAAGCATTGAGTATAGGCAAAGCCATCTCGGCTTGCAAAATATTAATCTTCGTCTCGCAGAGCAAGTTCAGACAGTTGTCTTGTAATAACAACTTTAGTTTTGCTTGAGCGAGCTTGGGGGGCTGTTGATCATGGCGGAAGGTGGCGAGCAGGTTCGCAATAATTTCTGCTGCCACGATCGCGCCATCGGAGATCGGTAAATCCAGCCCCAAAGCCCAAGCATTGCCATGGAGTTTAAGACGACGGATCCCTTCCGCAAATAGAACCGAACTTGCCAGATCTTGGGTGCTAGGAGCGATCGCCTCTAAGATCCGCGTGGCACAATTTACTTCGCGATCTTGGCTGTAAAGGTATAGACAGTCACCTTTTTGCTTGGTATGGGAGAGTTCGATCCCCGCCAATTCTTCGGTTAGGATGCCCTTGGTCTCATTTACTAGAGCAAGACTCTTTTGATTCAAGCGATTCTCACTCAAGCGATTTTCACTCAAGCGATTCTCACTCAAGCGATCATTTGCCGAGCGATACTCAAGCGAGCTTGGCGACTGCTCGGGATGGATAGCTACATTCGGGGCTGAGTCAGTAATCGCATCTATGCTGGTTAGGGGCATTAGGGGGTTAGCATCTAGTGATTTAGCATCTAGTGATTTAGCATCTAGTGATTTAGCATCTAGTGGATTAGCATCTAAGGATGTTATGTCCATAGGTTATTGAAGGGATCGGCGGGATGAAAAATTTGCTACAAGGTTAGCATGGCGACTTCATAACCACACAAACTTACAAACAAATCACAGGCTAATTTCCATGAATGTTGAGTATATTCAGTGGCGATCGCAATTTATGCGAAAGCGACTTCAAATTGTGACGGTGATGTCGTCGATTTGTATTTTAAGTTTTATGATTTTGCAGCTAGCGATCAGCCGCAAAGGTCTGACCCCCCTCAATACTCATGTCAGCATCGCCCTAGATTTTGGGATCGAGATGCTCCTGATCGGTGCTTTTGGGCTATTGCGATCGCCCTTTGCTAAAGATGTGATTTATCCCATCTTTTTATTTATTCCCATTACGATCAACTTGACAACCCAAGCTAATGTCTCCTTAACAGGCATTGAAACCCCTTTTTTCATTCCTTGGGTATTAATTTTTGTGGCTCAGGTCACGATCGTCCCAGTATGTTGGCGACTCCATTTTGCGGTTCAGGCGATTACCGTAGGCAGTTACTTTTTGCTCGTTACCTTTTTGTTTGGCGATAGTGTGAGTGACATCTTTACAAGGTCGCCCTTATTAGTCGCAGGTAAGCTGGAGATGCCGATTTCCTTGATCTTTCTATTTGTTGGTTGGATCTGCGTGATGGGGGATTTATCTGTTTATCTATACGAGCAGCTACAGGAGCGGGAATTTATCGCCCGAAAGGAGCTAGAGGAGCAAAAAGAACGCTCAGAACGCCTTTTATTAAACATTTTGCCGCAATCTATTTCCGATCGCCTGAAGTTAGAATCCAATCTCATTGCCGATAATTTTCAGGATGTGAGCGTCCTGTTTGCCGATATCGTGGGCTTTACTGTATTTGCCGAAAAATTTCCCCCCGAAGAAGTAGTTACCTTTCTCAATCAAATTTTTTCCCGTTTTGATGTCCTCGCAGAGAGGTATGGCTTAGAGAAAATTAAGACGATTGGTGATGCCTATATGGCTGTGGCGGGTATCCCCTTTGCCCATAGAGATCACGCCCAAGCAAGCCTCGAAATGGCGATCGCCATGCAGTCAGAATTAGCGACTTTTAATCGTGAGTATCACCAAAATCTCAAAATTCGGATCGGGATTAGCTCAGGGCCAGTCGTCGCGGGGGTAATCGGGATCAAAAAATTTACCTACGATCTTTGGGGGGATACGGTGAATACGGCTAGTCGGATGGAATCCCACGGGATTGCAGGCTGTATTCAGGTCTCCGAAACTACCTATCAATATCTGCGCGATCGCTATCATTTTGAAGTCCGCGATCGGGTAGAGATCAAGGGTAAAGGTGCAATGACTACCTACGTTTTAAGTAGCTAGGCGCAATTAAATATAAAACCCCAAAGAGAGTTGCCGCGCGGAGCGCGGCAACTCTCTTTGGGGTTTTATACTAATTCACTGAAGTGAGCCAACACTTCAGTGAATTAAAAAACAAACCCAGTCAGGTTTTGAGATTCCCAAAATGGCAGCGCCATTTTGGGAATTGGTATTATGCCCTGATACAGTTGGCGGCAGCTATAAACACCAAACCCAGT
>NZ_LIRE01000196.1 GCF_001402795.1 Pseudanabaena sp. 'Roaring Creek' | reverse complement strand
TATAGTTGTTTTAAATAACTTGTAGACGGGCTTCGACTTCGCTCAGCCCTCGGTGTAAGCTAGCTGAGCGAAGTCGAAGCTGTAGTTTTTATTTGAATTATCTATAATTAAAAAATATTAGGTTGATTTTCATGACTAAGAATACCGAAAGGAACATGAAAGTAATTTATATCAACCTGAAATCTTTCAAGATAAATAAAGATAAAAGAGTTGCTATCATAATCATCAATTAAAAACTTGCCATCATCCTACTAATTGGACGGTAGAGCCTTCATCACCTTTAGACACTTCGATGAGCGTGTTAAAGGCTTCCTTCATTTGTGGCATATGGGTAATTACTAAAATACACTCAAAATCTGGGGCGATCGCATTAATGGCACTCACAAGGCGATCGCAACCCAATCGATCTTGACTGCCAAATCCTTCATCAATAATTAGGGTTTGCAGAGTGCTGCCTTTGCGTTGGGCGAGTACGCGGGATAGGGCAAGTCGCACCGCAAAATTGATCCGAAAGGCCTCACCCCCCGAATAGGTTTCATAGGGTCTAGTACCTTTAGTATCAGCGATTTCAATATCGAGTGTTTCGATCAGCCGATCGCTTTTTTTGCCAGATTTTTGGGTGATAAAGCGCACGTTTAATTGCCGATCGCTGAGTTGAGCGAGGATCTGATTTGCTTCTACTTCAATTTGGGGTAATACATTTTCCAGCATCAGGGCTTGAATGCCATTCTTGCCAAAGGCTTGATGTAGTTCGCTATGAATGCGTTGGCGATGGCGGGCAAGTTCGATTTGGGTGAGGGTTTCTCTCTCCCTTTGTCGGTTTTGCTCTAGTTGTTGTTGCGACTGCTGAAGGCTACCAATTTGCGATAATAATCCATCCATTTGCGATCGCCAATCTTGGCAATTTTGCCGCAAAGAACGGATTTCCTCCGCACGATCGCCCTGCGAGGATTGACATTGGGTCTGCAATTGTGCGATTTGATTTGTCATAATTTCCAACTCCTGCTGGTGGACATTATGTAATTGCTGTAATTGTTGAACCTGTTGCTGAAGTTCGGGATATTCCTGCTCGGCGCGAGCAAGTTCTTGATATCGCAATAGTGCTGGCGTTAATTCCTGTTTTTGACTGCGGAGTTGGTGGTGGATATCGGGATCGTAAGCAAGTTGGACGAGCGCGCGATCGCATTGTTCGAGTTCGTGCTGCACTTCGAGATCGATCAGATTTTTGTCGAGGCGATCGTGTAGTTGCTTGATTTTAGTTTGCAGATCGGGAATTTTTAGTGCGAGGTTTTCGGCTTGACGTTGGGCATTTTTTAATTCCGACTGCTTGACCTCCGCCCATCGCCACCGCTCGACATCGCCACGGGCAAGGGCATGATTTTTTTCGTCATAGGCAAATTTGCGAATATTCCGATCGATCAGTTCCATCTCCTCCCATGCTTCGCGGCTATAGTTGTTAGTCTGAAGGCGATCTCGTAATTCCGCAATCTCCGCATCAATTAGCTCTAGCCTTTGCTGCGCCTCGGCGATCGCCTTTAACCGTTCCTGTAAATTGCCCTTACGTTGAATCAAATCGTTGAGTGGTGCGATCTCTTTCATGAGACTGCGATACTCTTCTCGCAACACTTGAATTTCGCAGTCAGAAGCTGCTTGCTGCTCCTTCACCACCCAGATATCCGCTTGTAAATCGCGAGATTCTTTTTTGTGCTTTTTCTGTACCAATTGCCAATGGGCTTCATCTAGGGGGCGATCGCACAAGGGACAAGGAGCATTGGGAACGGTCAACTGCCGCATTTTCGCTTCTAGTTTATTAAAGGCTGCTTCACTATCCGCTAATCGTATTTTTAAACGCTCTAAAAAATCGCGCCGTTCTAATCCTTTTTCATGGACTCGTTGTTGGTAGACCTGTTTTTTTTGTAAAAGGACAATTTGACGATCTAGTTCCTGAGCATTAACAAGCAAGCGATCGTGGTTCTGAACCTGTAAATATAACTGTTCCCTCTTCGCCACGAGTTCCTCTAATTTGGCAGCGAGTTTTGTCTGTTCTCTCTCTAACTGATGCTGAAGTACTTGATGGCGATGGATCAAGGGCGTAGATTGCCCGTGAAGGCGATCGAACTCTTGTAAGACTGACCGCGCTAAATTTAATTGGGCGATCGCCGCTTCGATTTCCGAGGCTCGTCCGAGGATACCTTGCAGATCTTGTTCTTGCTGGACTAAAGCCTCCAACTGAGCCTGATAATGGCGCAATTGTGCCTTAAGTTCGGTTTGTAATCCTGTCAGTTTATGGCTGAAGTCAACTCGTCGATCGCTTAGATGTTGATAGGTCTGAAACTTACATTCGAGTTCTGCTGTTTGCATGGCTAGTAATTGGTAGCGATCGCGATCTTGCAAAATTTGCGATCGCTGCGACAGGGTTACTTCTAACTGCTGTATTTGTTTGCGCTGACTTAACAATTGGCGATCAGTTTGCATGAGATTACTAGTTAAGCCCGCTTGCTGCTGCTGGAGCCAAGTTAATTGCTGCAAGTGACTTTCATACTGTTTCTGCAATTCCTCCGCCACCCGCAAGCGATCGCGATCACGGCTCTCCCAGCCCTGTAACTCCGTTAACTGCGCTTGTAAGGCTGCTAACTGCGGCGCGATCGCCTCCCCTTCCAGAATTTGCGCCCTAATCTGTACCAGCATATTCTCTAGGACGATCGATTCGGCTTTACTGGTTCGGGCAATGTCCTTAGCGCGTTCTGCCAAATCGTCATACTGCGATAAAGCCAGCATATCCGCCAAAATTTGCTTGCGATCGCTCGGACGCTTGAGCATAAACTCGTCGGCACGCCCTTGGCGCAAATATGCCGAATTGATAAAGGTTTCATAATCCATTTTGAGGTGCGAAACAATGGTCTGTTGCGTCGATCGCACCTTTCTTTCTGTTAGCGATTTAAATTTTCCTTCACTCAGAACCTGAAATTCTAGCGAGGTCGAACTATTGCGCGATCGCGATCGCATCACTCGATAGACCTCTCCCCCTGCCATAAAGGTAAAATCCACTTGTGCTTCTTTAGAACCCACATGAATCACATCATCTTCCGAAGCAACGCGACTTGCTCCCCAAATCGCCCAAGACATTGCTTCTAACAAAGAAGATTTCCCCGACCCATTGCCACCGCAAATACAAGCAACATGTAGCCCACTAAAATCCAAGGCTAGTTGCTGATAGCTCAGGAAATTTTTTAATCGTAATTTCTGAGGGATCATGCGATCATCTAATTTAGCTTGAAAGAATCTTTACTTATACAGCTATACTAATTATTATCTAACGATCGCGACAATATATCTTTTCCTATGAATTTAGCTCTAAATAAGCAATTTACCACAAACCAAAGTCGAGGGAGTTATGGAAATATGGGAACAAATTAGCCGTCAAAGAGTGAAGTACATCGTCGATAGCTATCAGTTAGATGGTGAAGACGATGAGGATTTTAATGAATATTTAGAAGATTTACTCCAAGCCTACGCACCACCTCAAATTGAATTAGCGCTTGTGGAAACCTTGGTCGCCAGTTGGCAAATCACTCCCCTCATTCGTGGTGTTGCTTTCTTAACGCGATCGCATGACCTTTTAAAGTCTTGGGAAAACCATCCCACCACACCCAAAATATCCTCTACACATTTCCGCTTAATTACCAGCTTAGATCCCACCCCTGTATTTGGTAATGGCATTGATCTACCAGCCAAAATCATGTTTTCTACCGCTAAGTAGTTGGGCATAATCAAAACCCATAATCAAAACCTGTAGCGCACGCTACGCGTGCGCTACAGGTTTTGATTATGCCCAGCTACTTATAGCGCTTTGCGCTCAAACCCAAACTAGTAAGAATTTTGAAAGCGTTGCTTTGCAACGCTTTCAAAATTCTTACTGTGGTTCGTTTGATCGGTAATTGCTGTAATAAATGATTTGCGATTAGCCACGTATAGTAGCTAAAATGTATTGGAAGCAAAAGTTGTTAAATGAATCCTTTTTCGCAGATCGTCAAATTTCTCTATAGACCGCTAAAAGAGAAGTCTAATGGAGAATTTCGGGGTAAATTTGCTGGAAAATTTGCCTTCAATAATTTGTTGACATTTTGGTTGGCATTTTTATTATTTGCAATTCTTTCCTATTTAGGGAACTACTTTCGTCTGCCATTGTTCTTTGGGGTGGATTTCTTATTCGGCAGCATTTTTGTGCTAATTGCGACTTACCTCTATGGGATTTTCATGGGGGGCGCAGTTGCGGCAATTGCGAGTATTCATACTTATATTCTTTGGGGACAGCCCTACGCGGCAATTCTCTTGGTTTTAGAAGCCCTGTGGGTAGGGGTTGGGCTTGAATATTACCAGCAAAAACATCGGGGATCTCGCAATATGATCCTGCTAGTAATCTCCTACTGGCTATGTTTGGGCGCACCCTTATGTTTTGGATTTTATTATTTCATTCTCAAAGTCGGAGCCAGTTCCGTCCTCTTAGTTGTCCTCAAACAGTTAATTAACGGGGTATTTAATGCGCTAATTGCCCATTTATTTATTGACTACTTGCCCCCATTACAGCGATGGGTTCAGAAAAGACAGGGAAATAGACACCATCTAAATATTCAACAAATGTTATTTCATTTGTTATTGTCTTTTGTTTATATTCCTATTTTAACCATCGCCATTCTAACTAGTTATCACTATCTGCATGATATTGAGAAGGGGATTTCTAGTCAATTACTGGCAAGTACGACAGCCCTGACGGTTAATTTAAGATACTGGCATCAGCACAATGCAGGGATATTGCGAGAATTAGCAACCATCGCTAGCGAAGAAGATAGCCAAGAAAAATTACAATTTGCGGTAACTCAAATTGGCAAAATTACACCAGAGTTTTTATACATTTACACTACTAATGCCGAAGGTCGTATTTTGACAACCTTTGCTGGTATTTTGGATGGAGAAAATTTAAGCCTGAGCCAATCCGTCACTCAACAAAAAATATTTCAAGATGTTCGGTCTAGT
Organism: Pseudanabaena sp. 'Roaring Creek'; assembly: GCF_001402795.1. Lineage (GTDB taxonomy): Bacteria > Cyanobacteriota > Cyanobacteriia > Pseudanabaenales > Pseudanabaenaceae > Pseudanabaena. The sequence goes on along the minus strand of NZ_LIRE01000196.1, from coordinate 8,400 downwards.
CTAAGTATTGCGTTTAGTGATATCAGCAAGGATCGAACTACGGGCTATTCCCATATTGATATTGCATTGCCCATTCTCAAAAACAATCAGTTTAATGGTGTGGTTATTGCCGTCTTAGATGTCGATCGCCTTAGGGAATTTCTAGCCAATGAATCGGGAACAACTAAGATTGAGTCGTTTTTACTCGATCGCGATAAAACCATAATTGCTAGTACGGTTTCTAAAGAGCTTTCAGGTGATTTTTTCGATCTGTATCAAGGCGCTGAAGTTCGCCCTTTTAAAACAGGGCAAATTCAATGGTTGCCGAAAATACCAGGCACCGCATTGATGACCCGTTGGCGTAAATCCTATTATTTGCAAGAAGCCCCTATCGGTGCAAATATTCCTTGGACGATAGTCATACGTCTGTCTCCATCGGAATATATAGACAAACTGGAGAACCTGCATACATACATTCTCGCGCTGATCTTGGCGATTATTTTACCTGCGACGATCGTGGCAAATTTTCTCAGTCGTCGATTGGTAAACCCGATCGCCAAGTTAATTCACCTCACCACCGACCTACCCAAAAATCTTTCTTCCGAGTCAGACTTTGCTTGGAAATCCAGTAACCTTGCTGAGATCGATACCCTTGGCTATAACTTTCAAGTTATGGCGATCGCCCTACAGGAAAAATTTCAAGAGATTCAACATGCCAATGTCAATCTAGAAAAAAGAGTACAGGAGCGCAGTGCTGAGCTTCTTAAAAGTGAGTTAAGGCTCAACAAAATTACGGACGCAATATCCAGCACCGTATATCAGTTTTATCGAGATGGTCATGGTCAGTACTCCATTCAATTTGTCAGTCGAGGTATTTATGACCTATGCGAACTGACTGCGGAAGAGATTTATGAGGATTTTGGCAAATTCAGCAGTTTGGTTATTCCCGAACATATTGAAGCCTTTTTCCAGTCTATTGAAGATTCTGCTATATCCTTTACGAACTGGGCGCATGAGTTTCAGATTAAAACCCCCAGTGGTAAATTAAAATGGATATCTGGACGTTCTCAACCAATGCGTCAAGGTGATCTAGGTTTAATCTGGAATGGCATCATTTCAGATATTACCGACCTCAAGCAGACCGAGGCGGCACTGCAAAGGAGTGAAGAACGTTGGCAACTAGCAATTCAAGCTGCTGATGATGGCATTTGGGATTTAGACTTGGAAACTGGCTTAACATTCCGTTCGGAACGTTGGCGCACCATGCTTGGGATTGAGGCAAATATTGATGACGAGCAAGATATCGATTGGATCGATTTGATCCACCCTGAAGATCGCGATCGCGTTTTACAGGAACGTGTCGATTACTTATCCCGCAAGATCCCTAACTATGCGGTGGAATATCGGATGCGTTGCACGAATGGCGACTATAAATGGATATTCACAAAGGCAAGAGCATTATGGAACTGGCAAGGACAGGCTACCCGTTTAGTCGGAGCCAGTAACGATATTACCGAACGCAAATTAACGATTGCGGCGATCGAAAAGAGAGAGAGCTATCTATCGATGCTTGTCGATGTACAACGTCAACTGCTGTCGGAGAGTATCAATCTCCATGATTATGGCAATATCTTAGAAATTATTGGCAAAGTTGCCGATTTTTCCAGTATTGATCTTTTGCAATGCGAGCAAGAGGCAAGTCTCGAATTACGGTTTTACTCTACTTGGAATGCTCCAGAACTATCCCCAGCCCAAAGACTGCTACAGGTTGAGTATGGGCAGATACTTAGCGATGGCACTTGGCTATCGCGATTAACACAGGATCTGAGCGTTTATCTGAGCATTTATAATTCATTGTCCGCAGTTCCTGAAGCCGCAAAAGCAATTTTTGATTCTAAGGGAATTCACTCTTCCCTCGTCTTACCTATCTTTGTGAATGGAAAATTTTGGGGCTTCTTGAGCTTTCACGACCACTTCAGCGATCACCGCCGCGATCATGTAGAGATCAGTCTATTGAGGGTTTTGGCATCTTCGTTGGCGATGCATTTAGAACGACAAGAAGCAAAGATGGAACTACTGAAGGCGATGGAGACCGCACAAACAGCAAATCGCGCAAAAAGTGAATTCCTTGCGACCATGAGTCATGAGATCCGCACGCCCATGAATGCGGTGATTGGGATGGCGAGTTTATTGCTAGATACCGATCTCAACTCCGAGCAATATGAATTTACGGAGATTATTAGATCGAGTGGCGATAATCTACTCACCATCATTAATGATATTCTTGATTTTTCCAAAATAGAATCTGGAAGATTTAGCCTTGATCTTCAACCCTTTAATTTACGCCATTGCATTGAAGAATCGCTCGATCTGTTGGCTGCTACTGCCTCTGCTAAGGGGTTAGAGCTAGCTTATTGTATGGATGTGGATGTGCCTGAATTGATTTTGAGCGATGTAACCCGATTGAGGCAAGTATTAGTCAATTTATTTAGTAATGCGGTCAAATTTACAGCTAATGGGGAAGTATCTTTAACGGTATCAGTGAGTTCTGTCGATCCTTCACAGCAAAATTATCAATTATTATTTGCCGTTAAGGATTCTGGTATCGGTATTCCTCGCGATCGCTACGATCGCTTATTTAAGCCCTTTAGCCAAGTGGATTCATCGACAACCAGACAATATGGCGGCACGGGACTAGGACTGGCGATCGCTAATCAACTAACGCAAATGATGGGTGGGGGGATGTTGGTTGAAAGTGAGGTGGGTGTCGGCTCTACCTTCTCCTTTACGATTGCCACGACGGCTGTAAAAACGGCATCTCCGCCTGAATGGAATTCTAATTTAGCTGGCAAACGCCTGTTAATTCTGGAAGACAATGAAGTTAACCGTCAGAGTTTAACTATATTTGCCCAGACTTTAAGTATGGAGGTGATGGTGGCAAATTCGAGCGATCAGGCGATCGCTTGGTTGCAGGGTGAATCAGACTTCGATCTTGCGATTATGGATGCGGGCTTTCCTGTCCAGAAAGCACTCTGCAATACACCGCAGGATTGTGACTATTGTGAGATTAGAGAACTAATCCGTTCCTATGCCAATTCATTACCAATTATCTTGCTCACCCATACCTTTAGATGGGATGAAGCTAGCAATGACAACATCACCATCTGTCTGAGTAAACCCACCAAGCGATCGCAACTCTACAGCGCTTTAAACCAATTCTTTAGCCCTGCTTCCTTAGCAGAAATTAAGAGCAAGCAGAACTCAGTTTTTGATGAAAACTTTGCCAATCTTTTTCCCCTAAAAATTCTATTAGCTGAAGACAATATCGTTAACCAAAAAGTGGCTACCCGCTTTCTCAATCGACTAGGCTATCGTGTTGATGTTGTCGCTAATGGGGCAGAGGTTTTAGAATCGCTACACCGCCAAAGTTATGATGTCATATTTATGGATGTATTTATGCCTGAGATGGATGGCTTAACGGCAACCCAAAAAATCGTTACAGAATATATACATAAGCCTTGGATCGTGGCGCTTACTGCCAATGCCGTCCAAAACGATCGCGAGATTTGCTTAAACGCAGGAATGAATGATTACGTAAGCAAACCAATCCAAATTAAGGAACTAACCAAAGCCCTAGAAAGAGCCTATATAAATCTTAAAAGCCCCTAATGCTGGCGTTGCTAATTTAAACCCCAAGCCCTGTAGCGCAAGCGCAGCTTGCGCTACAGGGCTTGATTCTGGATTTAACCGTCATGAAACGACCATAACACTCTAATTGTTATATGCTAAAAACAAGAGGGGGATTGCAATATTGCTACCCTTTCCATCCATATTTCAGCACTGGTTAAAATTTACGGCTTTGCTAAACCTATTATGATTATGGACAGTTCTGAATCTCCAAATTCTCAGCCTTGGCAATCGCTAAACTTGCCTCTAGAAACACCGATAGCAACCGTTTTGATCGTGGAGGATTCGGAAAGCGATCGCTTAACTTACTCACGTTATCTGCGATCGGACTCAGAGAATAGCTATCGTATTATCGAAGCAGGAAACCTAGAGGAAGGTTTGGAACTGTGGCGATCGCAGCAGCCCGATATTGTATTGACCGATCTAAATTTGCCCGATGGCGATGGCTTTGAATTTCTAGAAGCAATCAACTTGGATCGTACGCGAGAAAAGACTCCTGTAATTATGTTGACGGGCCGAGGAAATGAGGAAAGAGCCGTACGATCGATGAAATTAGGAGCGACTGACTACTTGGTTAAAGGGGATATTACTGCAAAATCTTTCACTTCAACGATTAGGCAAGTATTCCAGCAAACTTTACTAATGCGTCAACTGCGGCGATCGGAACAGCAGCAAATATTAACCTCTGAAATTGCGCTGCGAATTCGCGAATTTCTAAATTTAGAAGATATCTCGAACGCCATTGTGAGGGAGGTACGTCAATTTATTAATGCCGATCGCGCTATTATTTATCAATTTAACCCAGATATGAGTGGCACGGTTGTTGCCGAAGATATCGTCTCACCTTGGCAGTCCTGCTTAAAAGCACAAGTTGAAGATACTTGTTTTCGCGAAAATCTTGGGGGCGCATATGCTGAGGGAAAGTTTTTTGCTGCCCATGATATTTATAGGGCTGGTTTGACAGATTGTCATATTAAATTGCTCGAAAGATTTCAAGTTCGCGCCAATCTGGTTGTGCCGATTCTGTTACCAAATGCTAACAAACACATTTTATGGGGTTTGTTAATTATGCATCAATGCTCGGCTCCAAGGGTTTGGGAAGAATCCGATATTCAGTTGTTGCAGCGGCTATCGGTGAAGTTAGCTATCTCCATTCAGCAAGCGATCGCTTTTGAACAAGTTCAAAGTGAGCTTACCGAACGCAGAAGGGTTGAGTCACTACTTTTAAGTCAGCAAAAAGAACTAGAAGAGCGCAATAATTTATTAGAAAGAGTAAGTGCGGATTTAGAATGTTCGGTCGAGGAATTGAGGATTACCACTGAAGAGCAAATCATTCAGCATCGACAGTTGGAATATGAACAGTATCGCCACCAAAATCTTTTTGAATTCGCACCTGATGGCTATCTGGTCACAGATCTATCGGGCAAGATCTCAGAAGTAAATCAAGTTGCTTTAGAACTACTGGCGATAAGGCGCGATTATATTTTAGGGAAGCCATTGGATCTATTTGTTGCCTTGGATAATAGAGATTTTTTCGACCGCCAGTTTCATCATTGTTTATCCTCAACTAATGCCAAAACAACTTGGGAAATTACGCTAAAAAAGTGTCAGGGCGAATTTTTTCCTGCCGAAATTAGCGTCATCCAAAATATCAATCCTATGAATAGTCAGCCGCAACTATTTTGGTTGATTCGCAACATCAGCGATCGCAAACGTGCCGAGCAAGAACTACTAGAACTCAATCAATCCTTAGAAACAAAAGTCAAAGAACGTACTCAAGCCATCCAATTGCAATCGCAAATGCTGGAGCAGATTCATGATGCGGTAATTTCTGCAACGATAGATGGCACGATCTTAACTTGGAACGTTGGGGCGGAGAGACTCTATGAATACAAGGCTCATGAGGCGATCGGGCTGAACGTTGGTATGCTTTATCTAAATGAAGATTTGGCTATTATGGAACCCACCGTCTTTAGACCGTTACTGGAAAAGGGAACCCATGAGGTTGAACTGCGGAATCAGACCAAATCAGGCAAAATAATTTACATACGCTTGCGGCTCTCGATCATTTGGGATGCATTGGGAAACCCCATTCGCTTGATTGGTTGCTCAAACGATATTAGCGATCGCAAACTTGCTGAAGAAAGCTTGAGGGAGAGCGAAAAACGCTTTGCGAATCTGGCGGCGGCGGCTCCTGTGGCAATTTTTCAAATTAATCAAAAAAATGAATGTACCTACGTCAATGGTTTTTGGTCTCAACTTACAGGACAAGAACCTAGCGTAGCTCTTGGTTATGGATGGCTTCAGACCATTCATCCCGATGATCGGGAGCAACTCTATCAACAATGGACTCAAGCGATCAAGCAACAAGTATATTACCAAGGAGAAGGAAGATGCCTCAAACCCGATGGCACAATTTGCTACTTCTATTGCCAAGCTATGCCCGAACTGAATGAAGATGGTATTTTTACGGGTTATATTGGTACATTAACGGATATTAGCGATCGCAAACAAGCCGAATTGCGCTTACAGCATACAACCGATCGCCTAGCTTTGGCGCTTAAATCTGGGGCGATCGGCTGTTGGGAATGGGGTGTTCAAGACAATATTGCCTTTTGGGACGATCGGATGTACGAACTGTATGGAGTTTCCAAAGAAACAACACCTCAGTTTAGCTACGAAATGTGGATTGCTGCGTTACACCCTGATGATCGTGTAGCTAGTGAGATAACGACTCAACAAATTACTTCGGGTCAAATAGATGAATATGATACGGAGTTCCGAGTTGTGCATCCCGATGGCAGTATTCACTTTATCAAAGCCTATGGAACGCTCAAACGGGATGTAGATGGTAATCCTCAAAGTATTATTGGGATTAATTTTGATATTAGCGATCGCAAACAAGCAGAACTTCAGTTGCAGACAGCGAATCAAGAACTCCTCCGCGCCACAAGGCTCAAGGATGAATTTCTCGCTAACATGAGTCACGAACTCCGCACACCACTAAATGCCATTTTAGGATTTTCAGAAACTCTTCAAGATGAGGTTTTTGGTTCGCTGAATGAAAAACAATTAAGGGCGATCTCTATAGTCGAATCAAGCGGTAAACATCTACTATCACTGATTAACGATATTCTCGATCTATCCAAAATGTCATCAGGGATGATGGTATTGGATATAGAACCAGTCTCAGTCCAAAATCTCTGTGATTCCAGTCTGACCTTTGTTAACCAGCAAGCATTTCAAAAGAGAGTACATCTCCATAGCAATATTCCACCGCTTATCAAAAGCATCAATATCGATGAGCGCCGCATCAAACAGGTATTGATCAACCTGCTCACCAACGCAGTCAAATTCACTCCCCATGATGGGGCAATCAGTCTGCTCGTCGCAGTGGGTAGCGGCAATGAATGGGAAGGAGAAGCAAAAATCCCTCAAAGAATTATAAGCATGAATTCACCGATGATCGTATTTCAAGTGATAGATAATGGTATTGGAATTGCCGACAAGGACTTGCGACAAATCTTTCAGCCCTTTGTCCAAGTCGATAGCGCCCTCAACCGCGAGTACGAAGGCACAGGTTTAGGATTAGCACTAGTCAAACAGATTGTCGAGCTACATGGCGGACAGATCATGGTCGAGAGCGAGATCGGACAAGGTAGCTGCTTTACAGTTGCCCTACCCTATGAAATGCCCCCATCTAATGCGATCGCTGCCGCACCAAGTTCGACAACGTTATCTTCACAGGATGTCGATCTCGACAATCCACCGCTTATTTTATTAGCTGAAGATAATGAGGCAAATATCCAAACCTTCTGTTTCTATCTAACTGCCATCAATTATCGCGTCATCCTCGCCCGAAATGGTGTAGAAGCTGTGGCTCAAGCTAAAGCAAACTTGCCCGATATCATCCTTATGGATATTCAAATGCCGACGATGGACGGACTAGAAGCAACCAAACAAATCCGTCTCGATCCTAACTTGATTAATACTCCCATTATCGCCCTCACTGCCCTAGCGATGGAAGGCGATCGCGATCGGTGTTTAGAGGCAGGCATGAATGGATATATCAGCAAACCACTCAAACTCAAACAACTAGCTAAACAAATTGCTGACTTATTAGCTATAGCAACGTAAGGTTTGCTTAACCCGAAAGAAGAGAGGCGGCGCGAAGCGCCGCCTCTCTTCTTTCGGGTTAAGAGAATAGCGGCGCAAAGCGCCGCCATTCTCTTATTGGGTTTTGATGCAAATGGACGCAAATGGACTCGAACCATCGACCCCCACGATGTCAACGTGGTGCTCTAACCAACTGAGCTATGCGTCCTTGTCGGGTTACTAATATAACATGATAGAAGTAAATTAATCAAGATGTCGTCAAATCCATGCAACTAATTTTGTATAGCAAGCCAGAATGCTGTCTCTGCGAGGGATTGATCGCGAAATTGCAGCAGGTCAAGCAGAAGAACAATGTTAACTTTGACCTAGAAATTAGAGACATCAACAGCAATCCCGACTGGTTTGATCGCTACCAATATGAAATCCCCGTACTATGTTTGCTCAGCGATCGCCAACAGGAGCAGGAGTTACCACGCTTTCCGCCGCGATCGCCTGTAGAGAAACTAGAATCACTGCTTCAGCGCTATAGCTAATACCAAATCCCAAAATGGCTACGCCATTTTGGGATTTGGTATAACTTATTGGGAATGGGGCTTACTATAGCTGTCGCCAAGTGTA
>NZ_LIRE01000195.1 GCF_001402795.1 Pseudanabaena sp. 'Roaring Creek' | reverse complement strand
AAGTCGAAGCCTCTCACAACTCATTCAGGATTGCTATATTTGTAATTTATAATTTGATATTTGTAATATGTACAAGAAAAAACTTCAGTTCTTTACAACCACATTACTCACCTTCTCCATGATTCAAGCGATCGCTTTGAGCTTTAGCGATCGGCAACTCAATCTAGCAATTCTGCAAGATCGGCAAGCCTATGCCAAAAGTAGCGGGGCTCGGAGCGGTGGGGGCTCTTTTAAGTCATCCCCATCATCGGGTTCTAGCAGTTCTAGCAGCTCTAGTAGCTCTAGTTCGAGCAGCTCTACCAAATCGCCATCAAAATCTACAAGCACATCTAGCCCTTCTAGCAGCGATCGCGACTCCTTAACTAGCCCCAGCCAACCGCAAAAGAATCCAGCTATTGTCCCAGTACCGATTATTATTAATAATTCGTCGAATTATCCCAATTCGCCGTCAAATTCTTTCCGCAGCGACACGAATAGAGGTTCTTCGGACATGTCGTGGCTAGTTTGGTTGATAATTTTGCTAATCGGTGGAACGATTGTCTATTTCATCATTCGCTCAATTATGATTCCTAGCAAACCAGGGGGGAAAGCTGGAGAACTAGGGAACGAAACCTTTACCGTCACCAAGTTACAGGTTGCCCTGCTTGCTGAAGCGCGTCAGGTGCAATCTCAATTAACCGAATTAAGCCTTGAAGTGGATACGGATACGTCAGAAGGTTTAATGACACTGATGCAAGAGTCGGCGTTAGCTTTGATGCGTACCCCCGAAAACTGGACCCATGTTTCATCTAGTTCGCAATCAGTAAATCGCGATCGCGCTGAGTCCCTATTTAACGAACTATCCCTAGAAGAACGCACTAAGTTTAGTGAAGAAACCTTAGTAAATGTCAAGGGACGCGTTGCTAAACGTTCGATGGCGATCGCTTCTCCCGACAAAGATCCTTCTGCCTATATTGTGGTAACACTCTTAATTGGCACCGAGCATGACAAGCCCCTATTTGGCGAAATCCACAATACCGAGCAACTACAGGCAGCCTTAAAGGCGATCGCCGCAATTCCCTCTAGCCATTTGTTAGTGTTTGAACTGCTGTGGAGTCCGCAGGCAGACACCGATAGCCTCACCTATGACGAGCTACTGATGGAGTATACCCACATGACTCAGATCTAAAGCGAGGGTTGGAGCAAAGCTCTAACCCTCTTAGGAATGGCGATTAGTCCTTGTGCCGCGAGGCTTTGATTTGATCGATAAAAAACTCCTCAAGGGTTTGACGTGCTAACTCGATCGCGATCGCCTTTGCCCCAATACTAGCAATATAGGTCAAGAACTCAGGTAGATCCTTGGCTAGTTGACCATGCCAAGTATCGTTTTGAAAAATGAGATGTTGGAGCCAAGGCTGTAATTCTACTTCAGTACCACCATGCCCGCTCACTTGATAGGACTGTTCCGTACCTAGTAACTCATTGAGAGTCCCCATCGCGACCAATTCCCCTTTATTGAGAATGCCAATGCGATCGCAGATTAGCTCGACATCCGACAAAATATGACTGTTAAAAAATACCGTTTTGCCTTGATTTTTGAGCATTAAAATAATTTCGCGGACTTGATAGCGACCCACAGGATCTAGTCCCGACATCGGCTCATCAAGAAATACCACTTCGGGATCGTTGATCAAGGCTTGAGCAACGCCAATTCTCTGCACCATTCCCTTAGAATATTGGCGCAGTTGCTTTTTACGCGCTACAGATTGGGACAGTCCGACCAGATCCAATAAATCCGCAATACGCTGGCGGCGCAGTGATGGGGCAACGCCAAATAAACTACCGATAAAATCCAGTAATTCCCATCCCGTCAAGTAGTCGTAATAATAAGCATTTTCAGGTAAGTACCCGATGGACTGTTTCGCCGTGCGATCGCCGAGAGGGTAGCCTAAGATCTCACCCGTACCTGCGGTTGGCTGGACAATACCAAGCAAGATTTTTAATAGAGTCGTTTTACCAGCTCCATTAGGTCCTAACACACCAAAGGTTTCACCCTTGCGAATGGTTAAAGAAAAATCCTGTAAAGAACTAATTTTTTGATTTAACCAAAAGCCAGTACGATAGGTTTTGCTCAAGCCGCTCGCCACAATAGCGTTGCTGGCAATAATCTGCTGCTGGGGTTCGTTAGTCAAGACTTCTACCATAGTTGCGATCGAAGTTGCAAAATTCATTCTTTAAAACAATATTTTAAAGCACTCGCTACCATACTCAAGCAAATAAGTAGCTAGGCATAATTAATTACAAACCAAAACCCGTGAAGTTGCGCCCCTACTGGGCGCAACTTTACGGGTTTTGGAATTTATTTTGCCCAAGCACTTAAGTAGCTAGACTCGATTAAATGTAGCTACAGCTACTTACAGCGCTTTGCGCTCAAACCCAAACCAAGAAAAATTTTGAAAGCCTTGCTTCGCAAGGCTTTCAAAATTTTTCTTGTGGTTCGTTTGATCGATAATTGCTGTAAGTCAAGGCAAAGCAATAGGGAGTTGCGGCGCAACTCTCTATCGCTTTGCCTTGACTTTTCGACTAGATATTTTTTGCCAGATAAACTATACCCAGATAAACTATACAATGTAGCGAAATGAGGCTAGATAGCGCCCAGCTATGAGTAATATTTTTTTGCTGCCACCAAACCTAGACAAGAAAGCGCGTTTTGCCGCTTCTTGGGAATATTTACTAAAAAATGTTCACGGTTTAGGTCAAGATTTCGTTAGTTTCCTGACTCAGCGATCGAGAAAGCCCCGTTCAACATTTATTAAAGCGGTTAGCTATCCTTTTTTCTCGGCGGACATCCAGCCCGATATTCTTTTAGAATGCCAAAATTTTGATATCATCTGTGACCATCGTATCGAAAGCGAGTTGAGTGAGTACTCACTCGCGAGCTTTTTGGCAATCGCCAAGCTTCAATCCAAACCAACCTATGTAGCGGTGATTAGCAATAGTTACTGCTTGTTTGAGCCCGAAATTTTAGATAGTGAGGAAGCCAAGCTTTACTATCTGCAACCTCATGATGATATTAATTCCTCAATGCCCTATTTCTGCTGGCAGGATATCTATGCTTTAGTAGCCCAAAAGCAACATCATCTCGCCCATGAGTTTGGGGAATACATGCATTTCATGGACATGCAACCTTGGCAACATCGTATGTGGGGCGATCTATTCCTCAATCCCGATGTGGCAAAATCCTTTAGCGAACAATGGGGGCAGACTATAGATTATTTTGAAGGCATAGCGATCGCCAAACAGAGCGGTTATAGTGCCTTAGAGATTATTTATCCTCTACCTTGGCTACAACTGCTGTATGTATATGCAGCGAGATCGGTACCCCATCAGGATCTACAATCTGTAAGCCCCTATCTAGTCGCGACAGTTTGGCTCAAGGGGGATGCTCGGAAGCAAATCCGCGCTTTTCAGGGCATCAATCAGAGCTTTGCCATACCTGAAAATAACGATCTTATTGTCGAAGTCCGCGCCAGTGTTGCCGATGGTCTATGGATGATGAAAGCTGATAGCCGTCCGAAGTTAGCTGCCACCTACTACACCTCGCTCGATCGCCTTGTATCTAAAGATATTCCCCAAGTTCAAGCCAATCTATTAGCTTTTACCAAGGGAGTATTTGCCCATGTAAAAAGTATCGTAAGTAGTTCAGTTTAGAGGTTGCGGCGCTTCGCGCCACAACCTCTAATTCTTCACTGGAACCAATATTTAGACGTTGCGGCGCGAAGCGCCACAACGCCTAATTCTTCACTGGAACCAATAATTAACGTTGCGGCGCTTCGCGCCACAACGCCTAATTCTTCACTGGAACCAATAATTAGACGTTGCGGCGCTTCGCGCCACAACGCCTAATTCTTCACTGGGAAGGGAGTATTTTGGGTGACTTCGACATAGATATTTTCAAGGCGAACTGGCTGACGCATGATTGAGTCAATTTTGATCCCTTCAAAACATTCCAAAATTTCTTTTAGTTCCATCGCCCTAGGTAGCCAAAAAGCGAGATCTCGCCCATAGTGGCGATAATCAAAGCCGAGTTCGATCGCTCTAGCGATCGCCAAATTCTCGGTTGGTGTACAGATAATGGCAATTTCCTGTGCGGGAATATATTTACGCAGTTCCTCAAGACTCCCTTCAGCCAATAAATTTCCCTTCTTGATAATACCAATCCGCTGACAGAGGCGTTCAGCTTCTTCTAACATATGAGTAGTCAGTAAAATGGCAGTATCCTGACTACTCAGCTTGCGAATTAATTCCCAAACTTCATAACGGGCTTCGATATCCAGTCCTGTAGTTGGCTCATCTAGTACGACTAATTGCGGCTGATGGACGAGCGCAAGAGCCATACTTAATCGACGCTGCATCCCTCCACTGAGGGTTTCCGCAATACTTTGGGCGCGATCGCTTAATCCCACTAATTCCAAACAATAATGAGCTTGTTTCTGACAGGCTTGGTTATTCAATCCGTAAAGCTGCCCAAAAAAACGCAGATTTTCTTCACAGGTTAAGCTCTTATAAAAAATATTATCCTGTGGGGCGACTCCGATGAGCGATCGAGTTGATACCGATGTTTTTTGACCATTCATCGTTACCAATCCGCGATCGGCGGCGATCAACCCACATAAAATACTAATCATAGTAGTTTTGCCAGCTCCATTAGGGCCCAGCAAACCATAAACTTCCCCCGACTGAATAGCAAAGCTTAAGTCATGCAAAACTTGCTTCTTTCCATAAGATTTACAGATTTTGCGAACTTCTAGCACGGAATATCGATCTCTTTAAAGTAATGCCTAAAAGTATAGCAATCGGCATTGATAAGTATAAGTAAACTTACAAACTAAAAGTCATTGTCTGTAAACTATTGCCAAAGTTGATCAAGGAATTGGCAGTGCTTTGTATAGCTGCCGCCAGTTTTGTTAGGACAAAATCAAAACCCCAAAGAGAGTTGCCGCGCTCCGCGCGGCAACTCTCTTTGGGGTTTTATACCAATTCCCAAAATGGCAACGCCATTTTGGGAATCTCAAAACCTTACTGGGTTTGGTTTTCAATCCCCAAAAGTGTTGTCACACTTTTGGGGATTGGTATGAGAGAGGTTGCGACTTCGCTCAGATTTCGCTCAGATAAAGTATCCCGCTGTCTGAGCGTAAAGGGCTTGCTACGCAAACCCTTTACGCTCAGACCGTTTCAAATTATCCCGAACTCATGTTGAAATTAGTAATGCAACAGGTTGTACTCACCCTGCGGCAGTAGCAAAGTAGACTCAATTTGATTTTTGATTAAGGGACTGACGTATTCGGCATTATTTAAACATTCGATCAATAGCTTGTTCGCATCGTGATAGGTTCGCAATACCTTCAACTGAGTGTCACTAAATTGCCACTCCTGAGAACTTTTACGATGCTGAACGATTAAATTACGCAGCTTTTTCGACCAATCTAAACCCTTAGCCTGCCACCACTTTGCAAAAACATCTCGGTTTTTGTAAGGATCGGGAAACTTCTGGCGCAAAAATTGTAGGGCTCTAGATAGATCGGGTTCCAGAACGCAGGCTAGCTCTAAAATGGGGTGATTGGCAAAGTATAAGGCTAAGTCAAGATTGAGAGCGAGATTAATGGTGTAATCGATATCAACCTGCGTCTCTGTAATGCTATTGTCAGCCCCCATTGCTTTTGCCAAAGCCCGTTCTAAGGATCGAGAATGGGCAATGTCTAGGGCTCGAGCGCGATCGAGGGAACGTGCATTTTCTAGATCGACATCCAAATACAACGCCCGAATCGTTACCGCCTTATATGAAGTTTGGATTTGAATCGACTGTTGATTAACCCATGTTAGAAATGACTGTAAGTGTGGGTCTTTACTCACGATCTCGTCAATTTTTCGCTTCATCATCTGTAGGATGTGATCGGCTTGTTGGGAGATGCTAATGGTCATCACGATCACACCATGCCAGCGTCTGAGGTATATACGTTCTAGCAGATAGTTTTGTGCGGCACTGGGGGCACTATTGGCAAGTCGATAGGCAGCGAGGTAATCATGCAAGGTGGTGTAGTTTAAAGAATGCAAACCTTTCGCACATTCAATCAATAAACTATGTTGCCACTTAAAGGTCTGCAAGAGCCGATCGCGATCAATGGGAACAGCTAGGCTGCGACTGGTACTAATACAGGCTTGAAAATCATCCTCAAGTTCGTTATTTTGCCATACGTAACCATGGCGATCTAGGGAGACAATGGCTATATAGGAAAGTAAATCTTGTTTTTGTGAAGTTGATAACTCGCGATCGCTATGGAGGGGAAAGCATTTAGTCTGATTCCATTTCGTTAGTAGCAGATCGAGAATTTCTTGGTAGAAGTTGGGCTTAAGATATTCGCAACTGTTGAATACATTACAGAGATAGGTTAGCAGTAGGGGATTGCGGGCAATTTCTGCTAAGGGCTTATTGGTTGCTAAAAGCTGTTGGAATTTTTCATTTTTTTTCGGCTTTTCCGCACAAGTAACCTGAAACCATTTACTGGCAAAGGTGCTAATTTGTGAATCTTGAAAAGGGGCGATCGCAAAGGCAGAAAATGATTCGAGGATATGCCCGTAGATTGGGTTACGAGAAGAAAAGACCATCCGATTTTTGGGATAGCGATCGCTAAAGTTGGTAATTTGCTGTACGATTTCCCCACGATTGGCTTCTGGCAAGTCATCGATCCCATCCCAAAACAGCAATAGACGACCTTTAATAAGTAACTGTTCTAATAATTGGTTATCAGAGGATTCATCTAGCAATCCATAGATCGTGATTTGTTTCTTTAACCATATAAAAGGATTACTATCGTTAGGTGACACGAGCGATCGCAATGGCAAAAATACAGGTAGATATTTCGGTAATATTTTGCCCGCAACGCAAGCCATTGCCAAATATTTGAGTAGGGTAGTCTTACCAGAGCCCAGTCCGCCAACGAGTAAAACTAGCTTAAATTCTTCTAAAGTTCTACTAGCGGGAATTATCGGCGGATGTAGTTTATCTAAATAAAAGCGATCGTATTGTTCGGGAGGGATATTTGCAAAGGTCTCATTGAGATCCAGATATTGACTGCTGGGCAAATTAGTAAAAACGCTCAGCTCGGTATATAAATCATGCAGACAGACTGGCATACTCACATCAATTATTCTGAGGCGATCGCATTGACGGATTAGAGCGGCTGAGATTCTTTGCCTTAGGCTATGTACGCATAGGTCAATATTTTCCAGCAAATTTAGAGCGATATTGTCACTGGAGTTTTGATCGTTGGAGTTTTGGTTAACGTTTTGCGAAATACGCTCCTTACTAGCGCCATCAGATAATAACTCGCTCGCATTCGTGACATTGCGATTACTTCTACTCGCATTTGTAAATCTCGTGGGAGCTTCCATATTTGCATCATCATCGCTAGGCTCGGACAAATTCTGGTCTGACAATTCCCCTTCTTCCTGCAAAGTTGTTAACGAAATACCTAATTTTTCACAAACTAGATTGTAGGTATGGCGATCAACGATTTCTCCATTCAAAAAATTATCGACTAGTTGAACGGCAATACTAAGTTCGCTTGCCAGATCTAATGGCGTAAACCCCTGACGGGAAATTTCATCCCTTGCTTTACTAAGGATATCTGCTGGAGCTCTTAGCATTAAGGATGCCACCATAGTTCTTATGCCTCTATCACCGATTTCATTAAAATACAATAAACCTTAATATTTCCATTTAAGGTGTCATTTATTAATACAGTCAATTTAACACTGTTAGTAAAAATATTGGTTTTCTGACAATGCAAAGCATTGTATATTGCGATCGCAAACTTACCTATACCAAAACATAAGATGGCATAGCCATTTTGTGTTTTTAAAAACCTTAGTGAGTTTGGTTTTCAATTCACAAAATTGTTGTCACGCTTTTGTGAATTGGCATTAATTAGTTCTATTATCTAATACAAGAAGTCTATTCCCGTGAGTTTATTAACATTAGCCATTGATGTAGGTGGTAGTAGTATAAAGGCGATCGTCTTAAAAGATGATGGTACGGCAATCTCCGATCGGTCACTTATTCATACACCACACCCCGCAACGCCTGATGTGATTGTAGCGACATTAATCGATCTGATTTGGACACAGGGAGAATTTGATCGCCTTTCTATCGGATTTCCCAGTGTTGTCGAAAATGGAATCACAAGAGGAGCCATTAACTTACATCCCGATTGGGATGGGTTTCCTTTAGCCGAAGTATTGAGTCAGAAATTGGGCAAGCCCTTTAGGATCGCCAACGATGCCGATGTACAGGGCTGTGGCGCGATCGCGGGTCATGGGGTGGAGTTAGTAATTACGCTAGGCACTGGCTTTGGTTCGTCCCTATTTTTGAATGGCAAATTATTACCCAATCTAGAAATCGGTCAGCATATTTGGCGCGATCGCCACACCTACGAAGATCTCTTAGGACAAGCGGCTCTCGATCAAGTTGGTGTAGAAATGTGGAATAACCGATTATCAGAGGCGATCACTACGCTCTATAAATTATTTAATTTTGACAAAATATATCTCGGTGGTGGCAATTCTCGCTTAGTTAACCTTAGTTTACCCCCTCATTTACTAACTAAAGTAGCGATCGTCTCCAACGATTTAGGACTAATTGGCGGACTATATTTGTGGAAATCATAATAAATTGATTTGTAGGTAAATTTTATGTTTGTGGAGTTATGCTTTTAGGCGATCGCTCTAAATCAAATTAAATCAGATCAAATTTGATCGGGATCGATACCAATTGATCTTAAGTAATTCGCTAGTTTTTCCTTTTGTTGACGCTCTTGCGTAACGATCGCCTCTGCCAGTTGTTTAGCAAGACGTTCTTGTTGTGCGATTAAACTTTGTTGATCGGCAATTGCCTCTGCTTGTTGCCTAGCCATAGATTCTTGTTCCGCGCGTTCTTCAGCCGTGGGATACCTGACACAATCGCGATCGTACCAATAGAGCCATTCCCGATCCCAATCAGCACTAATACTACGCTCGCAGCCAAGACCCAAACCAATTTCTGGCATCCATACTACTTTGCCAGCTTCCGACAACAGCGTCACCGATGGCATTAATTCGTACTTGCCATCGATTAATTTATAAACTTCTAAAGATTCGTATTTTTTGTAAATTCCTCTGCGACCGCTTGAGGTGTTGTAAATCGCATAGTAAAGCATTCCTAAATCTTGATATAGCTGTAGTTTGCGATCGTATTCACCGTTATATTTCTTGGAGATGACTTCTAATACTAAAATTGGTAATACCTTTTCTTGCCATAGCACATAGCTCAAACGTCCGTTTTCATCTATCCGACGCGGTACACCTAAAGCCAAAAATCCATCGGGAACAATTACCTTTGATTTTTCTGGCTCCTCAATATTTGGCTCATAATAAATCCCCATATCCACACCCCAAAACCAATCTTGGCGATCGCCCCAAATTGACCGCAATAAATTAAGGAGCATATTGGGAATATCATTTTGGAGTTCATTATCCACAGGGGTTTCGTCGGAGTCAGGTAGATCTTCCGCAGTGGGGAGTTGGCGGTATTCGGAAGAAACTGTAATCATAGCTTTCAGTACGTTAGGTTAGCTTGATTCTTTCATTCAGTATAACAATCAGAGTAGGACAATTAAATTGCATCAGGATCGACACCTATCGACCTTAAGTAATTCGCTAATTTTTCTTTTTGTTGACGTTCTCGATCGGCGATCGCCCGTTCTCGATCGGCGATCGCCTCAGCATCCAATCGAGCCTGTTTTTCCGCGATCGCCCGTTCATCACCCGTCAGTAACAAATTCCCCGAATCATCCCACCAGCGCAACCAAGATACACCATTCTCTAATTTCAGCCCAAGTTCCACACCCATCGGGGCGATCGCAAAGTGTCCGCGATCATTGGTCTGCATCTGGATATAACGCCCATCAACCAAGTGATAAGCCTCAAGATCATCTTTCCATGCATCAAAAATCACATAAAAAGGAATCCGAATGGCTTGTTCGTAAACCCAGAATTTACCAGCTTTTTCAGTTTCAGTTGGCGGCGTTATGTCTCTTTCTTCAGTCCCATTGCCAGAAACAAATTCAATCACAATTAAGGGGGCAACAAATTCTTTCCACAATACATAGGAACGGCGATATTCACCATCGAGAAGCGGCGATACATTAGGAACGTAAAACCAGTCGGGCGCTTCGGCTCCTTTTTCGGGTGGTTCCATTAGCCGCCAGTAAATGCCGCTATCTTGCCCAATGCAGTAGCGTCCATCGGGATGTAATTTTTCTAAAATAGGGCTGATTGAACTAGTCAAAACAATACTTTGTGGATGTTCCTGAAAATTTTTCACAAAGGTTCCGTCTGAATCTGGCAGTTGCTTATGATCGGGGAGGCTAATTGGTGTGGAGGGAATATTAGAAGGTGGGGAACCAGTAGGTTTGATTGGCGCTTGCGTGGTTTGCATAGTAACTCTAGGAGATACGTTGGCTCGATCTTATCATCAATTTTTAGCTTGCTGCATCGGGAGAGCCATCGCTACCATTCGGCAAACTAAACCCAGTCGATGAATCAAAGGTTTTACCTCGTTTGCATGAGTGATTCCATACATAGAGTTCACCGTTGAGCTCGGAATTAAAACTACCAGTCTCACCACCCGTTGGGGACATAACGATTAATTCTCCTTTAGCAGTGCGCTCTAGTTTCATTTCAGGATTTGCCGCACAGAGCTTGATGAACTCTTCGCGAGTCAGTGAGATCGCTGGACTAAGATCGATGGCTTGAAAGTTCATGATTTTTCCATGAAATCCTAAAGAGAGAGCCTAAAGGGAGAGCGAAACGGCTCCTTTAACTTTATTCTCCAACAAGTCGAGAAACAGAGAGGGTGTCACACATTTTCTTAATTTGATTGCAAACGCGATCAAATTGGTGGCGATCGCTAATATCAATACTTAAATCAATAATGGCCGCTTTGCCTTTCTTGGTCTGGACATTTGCCCTACGGACGTTAATTTTATTGTCCGATAGGCGGGTCAAGATGTCCCGTAATACGCCAACGCGATCGATCGTTTCCACCCGAATATCAATAGGATAGGTTTGATCGCGATCGGTTTCTTTCTGGGAATTCCAACCCACATGGAGAAGGCGATCGCTAGGAATACTGACCAGATTATTACAATCGTTACGGTGGATCGTGATGCCGCGATTGCTTCCTAGCGCGACAACTCCCGTAATCGGTTCTCCTGGTAATGGAGCGCAACAACCTGCGATCGAATAGACCATCCCTTCTATGCCCAAAATAGGCGATTTAGAATTGTGATTATGGGCTGGTTCGTGACGCGATTCAAACTTTTGAGGGTTGAAGTAGCGCTCGTTATGTTGATTTTCTCGCAGTTTATTAACTACCGCATTAACCGAGGTTTCACCATAACCAATACCTGCAATCAGATCCTCGACATTATGATAGTTACATCGCTCAGCTAACTTCTGCATTTGATCGGATTTGAGCAATGCTTCCAATCCATTTTTACCCAGTTCGCGCTCTAAAGCATTGCGCCCTAAAGCAAGATTTTCTTCACGACGCGATCGCTTAAACCACTGGCGAATCCTGCTTTTTGCCGAATTTGTAGCAACAAAATTAATCCAGTCCGTACTGGGATGGGCATTATTTTGCGTGAGGATAGTAACAATATCGCCATGCTTGAGCGGACGTTGCAAAGGAACCATCACATTATTGACCAATGCCCCCGAACAATGATTACCTACTTCCGTATGCACTCGATAGGCAAAGTCTACGGGTGTCGCTCCGCGAGGCAAACAGTACACATCTCCTTTCGGACTAAACACATATACTTCACTATCAAATAAATCTTCCTTGACACTATCAAGATATTCTTGGGGATCTTTCAGTTCCCTTTGCCATTCTACTAATTGACGCAGCCAAGTAAACTTTTGGTCGTCCCCCTTGAGTGGTTTGCTGACCGAATTACTCTCTTTATATTTCCAATGCGCGGCAATTCCATAGTCAGCGATGTGATGCATTTCCCATGTCCGAATCTGCACCTCCACAGGTTGCCCCTTAGGTCCAATCACTGCCGTATGTAGCGATTGGTAACGATTGGGTTTGGGCAACCCAATATAGTCTTTAAAGCGTCCGGGAATCGGACAAAAATGGTCGTGAACGACGGCAAGGACGCGGTAACATTCCTCTTTGGTATTGACAATCACTCTCACGGCTTGGATGTCATAAATCTCGTTGTACTGCTTCTTTTGGCGTTCCATTTTACGGAAGATGCCATACAAATGTTTCGGTCTGCCGCTAATCTCAAAATCATCAATCCCCATAGATGCAAGGCGATCGCCTAACACCTTAGTCACCTCCGTTAGTTGCTCCTGACGGCTTTCATGGGTCTCAGCGACCAAGGATTCCATCATTTGATACTGCTCTGGCTCGATATATTTAAACGCAATATCTTCGAGTTCCCACTTAATCTGCCCTAAACCCAAGCGGTTTGCTAAAGGTGCAAAAATCTCGCGGGTTTCCCTAGAAATCAAGACTTGCTTTTCGGAGCGGAGATGTTGCAGCGTTCGCATATTGTGCAAGCGATCGGCCAGCTTGACGATAATTACCCGAATGTCCTGAGCCATAGCCAGAAACATACGGCGAAAATTTTCGGCTTGACTTTCTGTTTTACTCTCAAAACTAAGCTTCGATAACTTAGTTACTCCTTCCACCAATTGACGGATTTCTTTCCCAAATTTCTCTTCAATTTGATCGCAGGATACATCAGTATCTTCAACCACATCATGCAAAAATCCTGCGGCAATCATGGCATTACTACCACCAAGATCCTTCAAAATTGCTGCCACCGAGATGGGATGCAATATATAGGGCTCTCCCGAAGCTCGGCATTGACCATCATGGAGCCGATAGGCAAAATCTAAGGCACGACAAACAACATCTTCATTCTCTAAATTCTCCCCCCTTTGCGATTTCTCCCATCCATTTCTTAGCCAGTCTGGGATCGATGCATCTACTACCGCAATACATTCCCGCACCTTTTCGCTATCTATTTCAACATCTACCGGCCGACCTAGACGTTCTACTGGAGCTTCAGCTAATAATGTCATCGGAGTCATACTTTTAATTTCGCCTTGGCAAAGATAGTTGTTAAGATTTTCATAACCTTATTTTAAACTTTATGTCAAATACGCCGTTTTGTCTCTAGGAAAACAAACTTTTGTACTTTTTTATGCATTGGCTACCCATAAGCCAACGCATCCGTAAAGTTAAATTATCGATCTAGCTATGACAGCTAGTTTTAGCCTAAAGTTTTAGCCTAAGTATTTGTCACCATTATAGCGATCGCCACCAGATAAAAGGCATTATCTCGAACTAAATCCGAATCTCTACTCGATTTTTGTGTTCAATATTTAAAAGCATGAAAGTTACCTTACAAATTACAGCAACTCTCATGTTTTTTGGCTGTTTTACAGATAAATAAACTTGAAGAGCATAGCGCCCGTTGCGCGGGCGCTATGCTCTTCAAGTTTACTCATGTCTAGCTACTTACTAAACAATCATGGGTTTGCTCAAACGATCAATTTTTTTGCACAAAGTCAAGCGGTGGGTATCGCAATCCCAATGCACATGCTCAAAAATTTTGCGTAATATATAGAAGCCCCTACCACATTCCAAGTCATGACAAGGAGTCGGATCGTCTTTGCCTCCACCCGAAGATTGAAGATCGTCACCTTGATCGGTGATAATCCACCAGTACATTTGTGAAACTATTGAGAATTTAACAGTAATTTGTTTGCATGGATCGAAGGAATTACCATGCTTAACGGCGTTAACTAGCGCTTCTTGCAATCCCAAGCGTAACTCTGGTTGCCATTCTGAAGGGACTTCGTCTAGCAACAAATCCAGTACTGGGGCAAGATAGAGGGTTGAAGTAAAACTGAGATTACTCCACTTTCGTCCTACTGGACGTACAGGTGTCACAATCACGAACTTTTAACTCCTCTGAAAAACTGCTATAGCCTGCCTTGATATTTTTTGAATAGCCACGCTATTCACTAAACATGCAATGGAATTAATTAAATTCACGATCGCCATACAATAGATCTAGATCTTATTCTAGCGAAAAAATCTTTCCTAAAATCGTTTCTAAGCAATATGACCTTTACTCAACGACAAATTTCGCCCTTTAATCCTACCGAAAATACCCGCACCATGGGAAAAGGGATGCGGGCAGCAGTTTTATTTTTGTTAAGTGTATTGGTACTGATCGGGATTTTAGGCGGACGACTTTTTTATTTACAACTGATAGAAGGCGATCGCAATCAACAATTAGCTGAGAATAATCGGATCAGACTAATTGCCAAGCCTCCCGAAAGAGGACGACTTTTTGATCGCAAGGGTAATATTCTTGCCTCAAGTCGCTTAGCTCATGTGGTGTATCTCTGGCCCATCGCCCAGCCCAAGGATAAATGGCAACCCACAATTAAGCGCTTAGCTGAGTTGATTGGCATTTCGGCGCAAACAATTACTGACAAATTGGAGCAAGAAGGCTACAACTCTCCCAATTTAGTCCGCGTCTCCACGGCAATTAGTCCCAAGCTCGTAACAGTGCTCTCCGAGCACAGTCTCGAACTGCCAGGGGTCAAGGTTGAACCAGAGGCTGTGCGCTATTACCCCAATGGCGATGTTGCAGCTCACGTACTAGGTTATACAGGAGAGCTAACCGCCGAGGAATTACCAAAACTACGGGAAAAGGGTTATCGTCCTGGAGATGTGATTGGCAAATCAGGGGTGGAATATGCCTTTGAAAATCAGTTGCGGGGAGAATGGGGCGGACAGCAGGTAGAAGTGGATGCTTTTGGTAAGGTATTACGCATTTTGGGACAGAAACCACCCAAATCAGGTAATGCGGTTAAAATGACGATTGACTTAGATTTAGAAAAAGCCGTAGAAAAGATTTTAGGCGAGCAACAGGGTGGGATTGTGGCGATGAATCCTAATAATGGCGAGGTATTGGCGATGGTTAGTCATCCCGCCTTCGATCCCAATCTTTTTTCTGGCAAAATTTCCGAAGCAACATGGAAACGTCTGCAAGAAAAAGATCATCCTTTTGTCAATCGCGTACTCCAAGTATACCCTCCAGCCAGTACTTTCAAAGTTGTGACGATGACGGCAGGTTTAGAAACTAATAAGTTTGGCATTAATGATGTTCTGCCCACATACCCCTATCTGGATGTTGGAGGGTTTCAGTTTTGGGATCACAACCATGCGGGATTCGGGACGATTGGCTTTTCTGAGGCCATGGCTTATAGCAGTAATACTTTCTTTGGGCAAGTAGGTATGCGTGTAGGGGAAAAGGATCTAGCAACATGGGCGCGAAAGTATGGCTATGGCGAATATTCGGGATTAGAAATCAAGGAGGAGGAAACTAAAGGGACGGTTCCCGACGAAGAATGGAAGAAACGAGTAATCGGTGAGCCTTGGTATGTTGGGAATACCTTAAATATGTCAATCGGTCAGGGTGACGTACAGGCAAACCTCGTCCAAGTTTCCATGATGACAGCGGCGATCGCTAATGGTGGATTCAAAATCAGACCGCATTTTCTTCTAGAAGATAGTGATGCTAAGGAATGGCGGCAATCTCTAAATATATCGCCAACTAATTTAGCGGCGGTGCAAAAGGCATTGCGATCGGTTTTTGATTTTGGAACGGCGGCAGCACTCAATTCCTCAGAGATTATCATGGCTGGGAAATCGGGTACAGCACAGGATCCGCCTCGCCTCAACCATGCTTGGTTTACGGTCTATGCCCCCTATGAGAACCCTGAAATTGTGGTGACTGTATTTGCGGAGAATGCAGGTGGTGGTGGTGGTAGTGCGGTTGCAGCACCTTTAGCAGTGCAGACGATTGAAGCCTATATGAAAATTAAAGCCATGCCCAATTCCCCAAATAATCCCCCAGTTCCGACGATAAGTTCTAATTAAAGAAATTTATATCTAAAAAGCGTAAAATCTAGCGATTCCCGCTCTAGATTTTACGCTTTCTTCTTATTCGTGCTTAGCTATATATAGCTTAATTGGCAATACTCAAATCCAAGAATTTGACGATGGATTTGGAAATAGACAGCAAAGTTTGACATCAATTTTCAAATAAGTTCAATGCCCTAATTAATGCCCAAAAATTGCAAGATCGAAAGCAGGCTTAGTCCCATCAGGACTCTTAACAAAGAAAATTGCTAGCCCAGTTTTTGTATCTTTATTGACGAAAAAGCCAACTTTGCCTCCATCAATATCGGCTTCTGAACCATGACCGCCCCAACCAGCCTTCTTCATTTCGCCATCATAGTATGCTAAGGTATCCTCCCATTTCTCGGTTGGTGGTAGCGAGTAAGCCTCATAGGCATAATCATTAAAACCTATGAATTTAGCAACATCGGCAACATCCTTATCAAATTCAGGGGAGTGTGGTATGGCAACTGCCTTCGGCTTAGGCGCAGGCTTTGGAACTGACGCTGAAGATGCACTTGATGTAGCCTTCGCACTAACTGGAGCTGAAGTTGTTGATGGCGAAGCAGATGCTGCTGGGGTAGAAGTACTTGATGCTACAGTTGATGGCGAAGCAGATACCGCTGGGGTAGAAGTACTTGATGCTACAGGAGTTGGAGCATTATTACTACATGCAGAGAATAAAAGAACAACAGAGGATAAAACTGTTAACTGGAAAGAAGCCTTAAGCATTAATTTATCCCTTGAAATTAGATCATTGTTTTAATAAATTCTATTTTTAAAAAGCCAATTTAGATAGTGGCAGTTATACATGCTCATTATTTGTCAATGAACTCATCATGGGTATGTATAGCTACCGCCAACTGTATCAGGACATAAAACCCAAGATCGTGTTG
>NZ_LIRE01000750.1 GCF_001402795.1 Pseudanabaena sp. 'Roaring Creek' | reverse complement strand
TTGAATGGCACGACTGGCATAATTGAAATATCCGAAAAGGGGAGTGGTAGCAAAGTGCCACCACTCCCCTTTTCGGATTTGATTTTTTCTAACTAAATATAGCTACAGTCACTTGAATTAGGACAAATCAAACCCCAAGAATTGAATGGCGGCGCTTCGCGCCACCATTCAATTCTTGGGGTTTATGTCCTAGTACATTTGGCGATCGCTATACCAATTTATTGAGGTGTTGACTCACTTTTAAGAAAAACCCCAAAGATTAGGGACTTGCGAGAGAATAAGATACCAATCCAGATTTGCTAGAATCGGTGGCGCGGCTCCGCCGTGCCACCGATTCTGGTTTTATATTTGGTACTTCATTAAATCGCAAGTCCCTTAGTGGCGGCGCAAAGCGCCGCCGCTAATCTTTGTCCTAAGCAAACCCTACTTTGCTAAGGACAAGCGAGATTTAAGACTTGATGGCAATCCAATCTTTTTTTAATAAGGTCACAAAGGTCGTAATACCCTTAGAAAAACCTAGGGGATCTTGCATCGCATATTCGGGAAATTCTTCGTAATGTCGCCATTGTTCCGTAGCATTGTGGCGTAAATGCAAGACTCGTTCTCCATCTTCAAGCTTCCAAAGCATTTGACCGCCAGTGGGAATATTAGCCATAGTCTCCTCCAGTTGTGTTAACCAAAACTTGCAACATTGGCATGAGCTACCAGTTGTTCATCACAATTTGGGCGATCCCAATATTAAATTCTGTAAACACTGCTACTTTTAGTATAGCTATAAGTACCGAGTTGGTGTATATGCATCTATTTCATATGCACCTATGTCTGTAGGCTGAAATATGCTAATTGAATGGCGGCGCTTCGCGCCGCCATTCAATTCTTGCGGTTTATGTCTTAGTAAACTTGGCGAGAGCTATAACTGGGGCTTCGACTCCGCTCAGCCAACGTTAGCTGAGCGGAGTCGAAGCTAACATTGGCTGAGCGGGACATTTTTTATCCGCAAGACTAAAGGCGATCGCTAGGCTTTTGGGCTTTTGCCGAACTGACGTTAAAATGATGGGGTATGGGAAGTATCAAAAGACATATCAAATCAACATAAGTTTTAACGTAGCGAGATTGAGGCGAAACCATGTCACTAAAAGCTGGCAAAGAGGCTTTATTGCGAAAGCATTATACCGAGGCGATCGCTATTTTGACCGAATATAGTCAAGAGAGTACCGACTTGACCTCTAAAAACTATATCCAAGCGCAGATTTGGCTAGTTTCTGCCTACAAGAAAACAGGTCGTGCTGACAAAGCGATCGCCATTTGCGAACAATTAGAAGCTTATGCCGATCCGCAGTTACAGAAATGGGCGCAAAAATCACTAACGACACTAAGAGCAGTCCTCGATGCACCTGCCGATAACCGTATCAAGCGTAATGAAGATGTTGCCTCTGTAATTAAGTCCGATCCCCGCCGCTATCGCAAAAAAGACGTTACCCTATCCCTTCCGTCTCGCTACATCTATTTTCTCATTGCCTCACTCATCCTGACGGTCTTAGCCTTTATCGGATTGCAATTTTTACTGGGTTATGGCATTTCTCTAATTTTTACACCGATTTTTACCTTTGAATGGCTGATCGTTATCTCAGTGGTTTCTTTCATCTTTAGCATTTTGCTATTTTTCATGTCGCCTTGGATTATTGATATTACCCAAAAGCAATACCATCGCATTCAATGGATTACCCTTGCGGATTTGGATGAGAAAAGCCCTGAAGCCGTAGAGATTATTGAGAACTTCTGTGAAAAGTACAATATTTTTGTGCCGCGATTAGGATGGATTGAAGATGACGCGCCCGTAGCTTTTATCTACGGGGTAATCTCCAATTCAACCAGAATTGTAGTCAGTCGCGGCTTATTTGAATGTCTAGATGATGACGAAATTGCAGCCGTCTACGCATATCAGCTAGGACGAATTCGGAATAAGAGTTTTGCAACTTTGACTTTTATTTCTGCTCCTGTACAAGTTCTCTATTTTATCTATGTGCTACTGAGCCGACGTAGTTACCAAGCTAAAAGTGCAAAGCAAATCTGGCAAGTCGCCGCCGCCATTGCCAATGTTCTCTATTCCCTCAGTAATTACCTGCTGATTTGGGTTTCCCATGCTAGTACCATTGTCAGCGATCGCTTTGCGTCTGAGGTGACGGGCAATCCCAACGCTCTCGCCCGCGCACTCCCCAAAATGGCAAGGCAAATGTTACCTTACAACCAGCCCGCCATCCCGACCAATCGTCTACTAGAATCAACAAGAACCCTAGGTGTTTGCGATCGCCAAACGATGACCGCCATCGGTTTAGCGATGGAAATTGCCCATGAAGGTCTATCCGAACAAGATCCCTATCGTGTGTTTCTTTGGGAACTTTTTAATCCTTGGCGGCGATGGTTGGAGATTCATTCCACCCATCCTTTAGTAGGAAAGCGCCTCAAGTTTTTAGCAGGATATTCCAAACAACTAGGGCTCTTAACTGAATATGATTTTGCAGAGCTATTAAAGGAAGAAAAGAAACTCAATAAGAAGCGCCTATATCAAAATTTTTGGCGAGATTTATTCATTCAAATTTCTCCCGTTGTCGGGGTCGTAATTGCGATCGTGGCGGCTATGTTGCTATCACGACTGTTTAACCGATGGTTATTACTCAGCTTTTTGATGATCGGTTTGGGACTAGGATTTATGCTCCAAGGTAGTTTGCGCTATCCAGATTTCCGACGGGTGGAGGATACGGATTTGGTGAGTTTACTGATCGATCCCTACGCGAGCTACGTCCAAGGCACTCCCGTACAAATTCCAGGAGAGTTGCTGGGCTATGGCACGGATGAATTTTATTTGGGTTATGCTATGCGTTTGGAAGATCAAGGCGGAGTCGCTTTTCTGAACTATATTCCCAGTTTCCGTCAATGGATTATCGATCCTTCCATGACCATTAAAAATCTAGAAATGCTATGCGATCGCTCGGTAATTGCCACGGGATGGTTCCGACGCGGCAAATTCCCAATTATTGATTTATCGACATTGCAGCCCATTATGGAGGATCGCCCCAAGCAACGTGCATCTCTCACCAGCTACCATCAGTTTTGGAACAATATTTGTAGTTCTATTCTCGTGTTATTGGGTTTATCGCTTTTGCTCCTGACTTCGCGCCTATTTTAAAATCCTCAAAGGACGAGGATCGGCGCGAAGTATCGACCCTTATCCTTTGAGAGTATTGGTATATCGCAATCTTTCCCAAAACCAGAGAGGATTGCTATAGTGGTCTAAGTAGTTTGGCATAATTAAAACTTAAAATCAGAGATCGTACCGCCTGCTATGTGGGCGGTACGATCGTCTAGGTTTTGATTAGCTACTTAACTCCCACAAATAGTTCCACTTAGTTCCATTTAGTTCCATTTAGTTCCATGTATATATTGCCATTGACTGCTTTCTCTCGGTACGTTTTTATAGGTGCGTTTTTACTAATCGCTAGTGGCGTGAGCGGCGTTACTATTGCCCATGCAGAGGGAACGCCTGCTAGTCAAGACCCTGTTAAGCCAGAACCTGTTAAGCCAGCAAACGAGTACCCGCAGGAAGTGGTTAGGACTTTTATGAAAGGTTGCGGATTTACTAACAGTAAAGAGTTTTGTACTTGCAGTTTAGATAAGTTGCGATCGCAATATACCTTTGCTGAATTCCTCAAAATCGATACGGCAGCTAGAGAAACTAAACAAGTCCCCAAAGAGGTAATCGATATTTTTCAATCCTGCCGCTCCAAGGTTAGTCAAAACTCAGCGAGGGACACAAACTTTGGCATTTACAGCGCATTGCGCTCAAATCCAAACCAAGGAAATTCTTAAAAGCGTTGCTTTGCAACACTTTCAAGAATTTCCTTATGGTTCTTTTGTATCGATAATTGCTGGGATTTAAGCAAGAAATCCCCAAAATAATCCCAAAATAATCCCAAAATAATCCAAACAAACAACATGGCAATTACAGAAGTTGTAGTTATTGGGGGTGGAGCGGCAGGATTTTTTAGTGCGATCCATGCGGCGCAGGCTGCCCATACTCAAGTTATTCTCCTCGAAGCAGGACGGCAACCTTTAGCAAAGGTAAGAATCTCTGGTGGTGGTCGTTGCAATGTTACTCACCACTGTTTTGAGCCTTCGCAATTAGTGCAGAACTATCCCAGAGGGGGAAAAGCCTTAAGAGGAGCATTTTCGCGCTTTCAGCCCCTTGATGTGGTGCGATGGTTCAATGGAGAAGGAGTCAAGCTCAAAACTGAATCTGATGGCAGAATGTTTCCCATTACCGATGATTCGGAAACGATTGTGGAGGCACTCATGTTTGCTGCTAAAAAAGCTGGAGTTTTCCTGCGCAATAACGTTTTAGTACAGAAGATCGAGCGATTCGGGAGCAGTAAATTTGAAGTCATCCTCAAGAATGGCGAACCTCTGGTTTGCGATCGCCTATTATTAGCCACAGGTAGCAGCCCCTCTGGTTACGCGATCGCGCGATCTTTAGGACATGAACTAGAATCTCCCGTTCCTTCCCTCTTTACATTTAATATCAAAGATCCCAAATTAAATGAATTAGCAGGAGTAAGCGTAAATCCCGCCCAAGTGAAACTTTTAATTCCTTCTTTAAGCACTGACAAGAAAAAATCCGCTCGCAATCTAGAACAATCGGGGGCTTTACTGATCACCCATTGGGGCGTGAGCGGTCCAGCCGTATTAAAATTATCAGCTTGGGCGGCAAGAGAGTTGCATGACTGCAAATATCAAGCAAAGTTAGCTATTAATTGGCTTCCCAACCTGAAAGCAGAAGAGGTAAAACAAATGCTCTTGAATGCGAAAACGGAACAGCCGAAAAAGTTTATTTCTAATTATTGTCCTGTTGATGTCTCTTTAAGACTATGGGAATATTTACTCGATAAAGCTGAAGTAGAATTGGAAAAGCGTTGGGCAGATATTTCCCATAAGTCCATTCAACAAATTGTGAATGTACTAACAGCAAGCGAATATGCGATCGCAGGCAAAGGAGCCTTTAAGGAAGAGTTTGTTACCTGCGGTGGTATTCGCCTACAGGATGTCAATTTTCAGACTATGGAAAGCAAGATCTGTCAAGGCTTATTTTTTGCAGGAGAAATTCTCGATATTGATGGTGTGACGGGGGGCTTTAATTTTCAAAATGCTTGGACTACGGCTTGGATTGCAGCTCAAGGAATCATCGCTTAGGAGTTAGGGAAATGATTGGTTCATTAGAAAATTTGATGGCAAATCTGACGGAAATTGTAGGAGCTTTAAAATTGCGATCGCATTTATCGATTCTCAATAATTGGCAAAGACAGAACGCAAAAGGAATTTGGGAAGATGTAGCAACTGTAAATTCCAAACAAAATAAACCAATGTTATCTTTTTTACAAGGGGAAGAAAACATTCATTTAAGGCAGGTTTGGCAGGTTCCCGAAACCCATGCAGCAATACCCATGAAGGGAGCAGTCCGCCTCAGCTTGATTTGGTGGGCAGATATTTGTGAAATATGGATTAATGGTCATAAAGTCCAAGAAGGCGATTTGTTCGATCAGAAATGCCGAATTTTATTAACCGATGGGGCAAAACCAAACCATGAGTTTATTTTGGAAATAAAGATGAATAGTCCCCAGCATGATATTGGGGCTTTACAACTTTCGGAATTGATTTTTGAATATCCCCATAAACCTTGCGATCCTGAACAGTTTGCCACTGAACTAGAGATTCTCCAAACCTATATTCCCATTTTTACTAAACAGAAAATTGATTTGCAGCCCCTAGAAACTGCGGCAAATCAATTAAAGGATTTGTTAGGCTCTAAAACGATTGCTGATAATCATACCGATAATTCCAATGATATTTTTAATCATAATTTCGACGATAAATTCTTTGAGCAACTAGCAGATATTCGCAAACCGCTTTTACAGTACGGGGAATTTCTGAAACAACGCCAAATTTATATATTGGGCAATTCTCATATCGATGTGGCTTGGTTATGGGCAATCGCAGAAACTAAAAAAGCGATGCAACGCACGTTTACTTCAGCACTCAATTTGCAGGCGCATTATCCAGAACTGATCTTCAATCAGAGTACCGCCCTATCCTATCAATGGATGGAGCAAGAATATCCCTCACTCTTTGCTAATATCCAAGCCGCTGTGACCGCAGGAAAATGGGAACTGATGGGCGGGATGTGGGTGGAACCAGATGGTAATTTGCCCAGTGGCGAATCATTGATTCGGCAAATTCTCTACGGTCAGGAATACTTCCGCAAAAAGTTTAATCGTACAGTCAAAATCGCTTGGTTACCTGACACCTTTGGCTTTCATTGGCAAATGCCCCAAATCCTATTAAAAAGTGGTTTTGAAGCATTTGTTACTCAAAAGTTATTATGGAACGATACCAACAAATTTCCGCATCAAATCTTCTGGTGGGAGGGCTTAGATGGCAGTCGCATTTTTACCTACTTTAGTAATGAGATCGGTCAAGGATTAGAGCCTGTAGCGATCGCTAAATATCTTGCCAATCAAGAAGTCAAGCATAGTATAAACGAAACGGTATGGCTTTATGGGGTAGGCGATCATGGGGGAGGACCAACGGCTGATATGCTCGATATGGGTCGAAAGTGGTCAGATGCACCCATCTTTTTTGAGATGCAGTCGGGAACTTTAGAAGGTTTCCTGTTAGGGCTGAAGGCAAAAAATGTAGATTTACCCATTTGGCAAGATGAGCTTTATCTAGAATTTCATCGGGGTACTTTCACGACTAAAGCCGAGCAGAAGCGGCAAAATCGGCAAGTGGAAGTACTTTTAGGTAATGTTGAAAAATACAGAGCGATCGCTCATTTGAGCGAAAACATTCCCTATCCCCAAGCCGAATTAGAATCAGCATGGCAGGGGCTGTTACTCAACCAATTTCATGACATTTTGCCAGGAACATCAATTCCCGAAGTTTTTGTCGATGCCGATCGCACTTGGGCGGAGGTCAGGGAAATCTGCGATCGCCTTCTGGATTCCCAAATCTCAGAAAGCGCTAATTTAAAGGCATGGAATTTCTTGAATTGGGAGCGATCGGAACTAATTAGAAAGCAAGATAATTCCCTCTGTTGGTTGGCGAATATTCCTAGTTTTGGTTTTGTGGAAGTTGATACTACGGGGCTTATCGAGACAGAAAATCCGTTAAGCCTTAACTCCGACAGTGAGAAAATTTATCTAGCAAATAAATACCTACAAGTGGAAATCTCGCGGAAAACTGGCGCGATCGCACAAATCTACGATCAGCGATCGCAGCAATTTATATTGCGATCGGCAAGTGAGTTGCAGTTTTTTGAAGACAAAGGACAATATTGGGATGCTTGGAATATCGATCCTGCTTATGAGAGTAAAAGCATGGAGACAGACACTCTGGAATCGATAGAAGTTATCGAAAATGGTAGTTTATGCATTTCATTACGCATCGTTCGTAAATTCCGTAGTTCCAAATTCCTCCAAGAAATCCAGTTGACCGCCTTTGAGTCCTTTATTACCGTAAAGAATCGGGTTGATTGGCAAGAGGAACAGATTCTAGTTAAGATTGCCTTTCCCGTTCTGTGGCGATCGCCCCACGTCACCTACGAAATCCCTATGGGAACGATCGAGCGCAGCACCTTAGGAGAAACGGCTGAGGCTAAAGCCAAATGGGAAGTTCCCGCTCAATATTGGGCGGATATTGCTGGCGAACAGGTGGGGCTAGCGGTTCTTAATGATTGCAAATATGGCTATGATGCAAAACCAGACTGTTTGCGATTGACCTTACTGCGGAGTCCACACTGGCCATCGCCCAATAGCGATCGCGGGCTTCATGAATTTACCTATCGGTTAGTCCCCCATCAAGGCAGTTGGCGCGAAGCCAAAATTGTTCGCCTCGCGCAGGAGTTAAATAATCCCATTGTTTTACACCATAAGGCTTTTCACAATGCCGTCTCCTCAAATACCCCGATACAACAAAGCTTTTTACAAGTCGATGCACCAAATATTGTTCTCTCAGCCTTTAAGCGATCGCAGGATCGTTCGGGCTGGATTATGCGTTTTTATGAAACCCACGGTCAGCCAACGGAAACGGATATGGAAATTCTATCTAATCTATTGCCCATCGAACATATTTGGGAATGCGATCTTATGGAAACCAAAGGTCAGCGTCTTTCTCCAGATGAAGGTAAGGCTAATTTCTGGAAAGTTGCATTTCAACCCTACGAAATCAAGACTCTATATATAACCGTTAGCAATTGTGAAATTCAAAAAATGGCAACGCCATTTTTTGAATTGATATAATAGTTATTAGGAGAGCAAAAATTGTGCTAAGCGATCTAAATCTTCAAAGTGAGTATCGTAGCGATCGCTGTGATTTAGTTCAAGATTTCTACATTCCTTGTTTAGAGAATTCTATTTTCTATAGCCGAGCAGTGGGATTTTTTTCTAGTACCTCAATGGCAACAATGGCAAAAGGTTTAATGTCATTGTTGCATTCTGGCGGTATGATGCGCTTGATCGCCTCACCATGTTTATCAGAACAAGATGCTGAGGCGATCGCTTTAGGTCTGAAACAAAGGGAAGAAGTAATTACTCAAAGCATTCTAAGAGAACTAGATCGAGAATTTGAAGAAGTTCTCCAAGATCGTCTGGCTTGCCTCGCTTGGCTTGTAAGCAAAAACATATTAGAAATTAAGCTAGCGGTTTGCAAGGACATTCGCAATCATCAGGGCATCTATCATGAGAAATTAGGGATTTTCTCTGATGAAGTAGGTAATCTTGTTGCCTTTACAGGTTCAGCTAATGAGAGTTCTAGCGCCTTGATCGACAATTTTGAATGTATTGATGTATTTTGCTCTTGGGAGTCGGGCGTGAGAGAAAGGACGCTCAGTAAGGCGGAAAACTTTCGACGGTTATGGGAAAACCAAACTCCACTGCTGGATATTCTTGATTTTCCTGAAGCGGCTAAACGATCGCTATTACGTTTGCGTCCTGACAAATTTTCTATGGATAAAATTATCAAAAGAAATGCTGTAATGTCCGAAACCAGACAAGAATACCAGTCCATAGCCATAAATCGAGATCTTGGTATGCCAGTATTACCTTCTAATCTAGAACTGCGGGAATATCAAAAACAGGCGATCGCCAACTGGTTTAAGAATAATGGGCGCGGCACGTTGAAAATGGCAACGGGAAGCGGTAAGACGATTACAGCCCTAGCGATCGCTACTGAACTTTATCAAAAGATTGGTTTGCAGGTTTTACTGATCGTTTGTCCCTATCGCCATCTGGTAATCCAATGGTCAAGGGAATGTCAAAAGTTTGGGCTGGAGCCAATCCTTGCTTTTGAAAATGTTCATAACTGGCAAGATCGCTTATCAAACCAACTTTATAACGTGCGATCGGGCAATCAGAAATTTTTGACCATAATCACTACAAATGCGACATTGATTGGTCAGGGATTACAGTCACAGTTGCGATATCTTCCTGAGAAAACTTTAATTATTGGAGACGAGGCTCATAACTTAGGTGCAAAACGTTTAGTGGAGAGTTTGCCACGTAATGTGGGATTAAGGTTAGCTTTATCAGCAACTCCAGAACGCTATTTTGATGAGGATGGAACAGAAGCCATATTTGCGTATTTTGGTGCCGTCATTCAGCCAGAATTTACGCTGGCAGATGCCATCAAAGTAGGAGCGCTCGTGCATTATCTCTACTATCCGATTTTGGTAGAACTGACGGATTCTGAGACTGATAAATATGCTGACCTGACGAAAAAGATTGGTAGGGCGATTGCTTTTGATGGCGATCGCGCCGATAACGAGATGGTTGCGGCTTTATTAATGCAACGGGCGAGGCTATTGGGATCTGCTGCTAACAAGTTAGTCGCTTTACGAGAATTGATGCAACAACGTCTGGATACAACCCATACCTTGATTTATTGTGGTGATGGCTCAGTCGAGGATGAGGTGACAACTGAGAGTAATCGCCAACTAGATGCGGTGGCACATTTATTAGGCTCAGAATTGGGATATCGCGTAAACACCTATACAGCCGAGACATCTCTGGATGAGCGCGAAAATTTGAGGTTGTGGTTTGAAACTGGTGAATTACAGGGTCTGGTAGCGATTCGCTGTTTAGATGAAGGTGTCGATATTCCTGCAATCCAAACGGCAATTATGCTAGCGAGCAGTAGTAACCCCCGTCAATTTATTCAGCGTCGGGGTAGGATTTTGCGATCGTATCCTGATAAAAAGCGGGCTACTTTATTTGACATGATTGTATTGCCGCCTGATTTGGGGCGTGAGACTTTGGATGTGGAGCGAAATTTACTCAAAAAGGAGCTACTCCGTTTTATCGAATTTGCCAATCTGGCGGATAACGGTGGGGAGGCAAGATTAAAATTACTGGACTTGCAACAACGCTATGGGTTAATGGATTTATAGCTAGGACATAGAATCCAAAATATGAGTGACGGCGCTTCACGCCGTCACTCATATTTTGGATTCTATGTTGACGCTTTGCGCTGCTACTATCTAGGGCTTATACCAAGTTAAGAAATGGCGTAGCCATTTCTTAACTTGCAACCCCTCACTAGGTTTAGTTTTTAATTCACAAAAGTGTTGTCACACTTTCGTGAATTGAGCTTAAAGAAAAAATCAGAGATCTGGCGAATCTAAGAGATATTTAAGATAAAATCAATAAATGTATGGGGTGATAGTCCATGAGCAAAATCCAAAGTCTAAGTAACATCGACGAGCCATTTAAAAACGCTCCACCTGAAATCCAGCGAATTGTTACTCAAGTCATCAAAATAGAAAAAGATCGGCTCGATAAGAATGAATTGGGGCGGATCAATGAAGATATTCTCAAAATTGTTAAGGAAGCTGTGCAATGAAGCTGATCTCTATCAAGCTGTTTAATTTTCGCTGTTTTTATCAACAAACGCCTGAGATCGTATTGGCAAAACTGGACGAGCGCAATATTACGATCTTGCATGGCAACAATGGCACTGGCAAGACCTCTTTACTCAATGCTTTTACATGGGTACTATACGAAAAGTTTACCTCAGCCTTTGGCGATCCAGAGCAGCTTGTCAATCGTCAAGCGATCGCCGAATCACAATTAAATCAGCCAGTGGAATGCTGGGCTGAGGTTTTATTTGAACACGATGGGAAGCGCTATCGAGTGAAGCGGCTAACCCGTGCCTATAAGCTCGCGAATAATAGCGATAAAAACATTCAATACAACAAAAGTGAGTTGTTTTTACAGGTAGCGGGGGATGATGGGAAATGGGTTATTCAAAATCATCCTGAAGCGGTGATCAATGGTATTTTACCGAAGAGTTTACATCAATACTTCTTTTTTGATGGTGAGCGGATCGAGCAGATTGTGCGATCGGATAACCGCAATGAGGTTGCGGAAGCAACCAAAAAACTTTTGGGGGTGCAGGTTTTAGACAATGCGATTAAACATCTTAAGGAAGCTAGAAAATCCCTTGAGGATGAACTTAAGAGCATTGGTGATGCCCAAACTAAAACCTTGATTTCTCAAAAACAAAAGATCGAGAGTGATAGTACTGAATGTGAATTGAGAATTAAAGAAATTGAGCAGGAAGTTGAAGCTCAAAATCAACTAAAAGCATCTTGCAATCAACGCTTGACAGAATTAGGGGGTATTGATGAAATCCAAAAACGGCGTGAGAATCTTGAGTTGCAAGAGCAAGAAACCCGTAGTAGTTTGCGGAGTTTAAAAAATGAACTTAAGGAGGCGATTTCTAAGCAGGGTTATAGTGTCTTCTTGCCTCAGGCGATCGCTAATTTTCGGGAACTGGTTGGTGGACTCCACGAGCGCGGCGAACTGCCTGCGGATATCAAACAGACCTTTGTGATAGATCTGTTGGAAAGACGCAAATGTATCTGCGGTGCGGCTTTGCATGATGGTTCTCCCAATTACGAACAAGTCAGGGCTTGGCTGGAAAAAGCTGGGTTAGCAGATGTAGAAACCGCAACCCTCAAATTAGAAGGTTTTGTCGATGAGGTCGAGAAACAAGCCGCAGATTTTTGGCAGAGCATTGATGCGAAGCAAGCAAGTATCAGTCATATTAAAAGCACTCTTTCGCGACTTGAATTAGACTTAGAATCAATCAGCGAACAGCTACGCAAGAGCCCAGTTGAGGATATTCGACAAATGCAATCTCGGCTTGATGAGATCGATCGCAAGGTGGAGGACTTAAATCTAGAGAGGGGGCGGAAACTTCAGAAATGGACGGATTATCAAGGGCAAATTGAAGTTCTTCAGAAGCAAATTAGGAGCAGTAAGCAAAATGAAGATAAACAAAAGCTTGCCCAAAAACGTATTGATGCGGCGCAACAGGCGATCGATTTACTAATTGAGTTAAAGACTAATCGCAATGAGCTATTTCGCAAGCAATTGGAATCTCGAATTTGTGAGATCTTTAGCCAGATCTCGTTCAAAGCACAAACGCCAAGACTGAGTGAAAAGTATGAATTGAGCTTAGTAGAAACTGTGGCTGGTCAAGAGGTGCAGTCGGGTGCTTCGACAGGCGAGAATCAAATACTCAGTTTATCTTTTATCGGGAGCATCATCGATCGCGTGAGGGAATGGAGCAAGTCTGGTTTGGTGATGGGACCTGATAGCAGTACTTTCCCGATTGTGATGGATTCGCCCTTTGGCAGTCTGGATGAAATCTATCGTCGGCAGGTGGCGAGGTTAATTCCGCAATTGGCAAATCAGCTTGTAGTGATGGTTTCTCCAACCCAGTGGCGGATTGAGGTTGAAGAAGAGATGATTCCTCGTGTGGGTAAAGAATATGTGTTTGTTTTTAATTCCAATAAACCTGATACGCAAACCGATGACATAATTCTCTATGGCAACAGCTATCCGCTAGTGCGAAAGAGTGCCTATGATTATGAATATACCGAAGGCTTGGAGGTGAATCATGGTTAATACAGTTACGAATCCTAAAGCAGAGATTGTCAGCGATCGCTGGGTTAAGGCGACTTGGGACGAGTTTATGGCGCTTGCGGACGATCCTAGTCTAGAAAAAGGCAGGTTTTATTATGATAATCACAAGATGAGGATTGAGATG
Organism: Pseudanabaena sp. 'Roaring Creek'; assembly: GCF_001402795.1. Lineage (GTDB taxonomy): Bacteria > Cyanobacteriota > Cyanobacteriia > Pseudanabaenales > Pseudanabaenaceae > Pseudanabaena. The sequence goes on along the minus strand of NZ_LIRE01000750.1, from coordinate 7,652 downwards.
TCACCAGTTGGTCCAATTCACGCCCATGAAAATTCCATTGTTTCCAATGTGGTGCGACTCTTTGCGACGATTAGAAATATTCGGATCTATGAATATACTAATTGTAGCTTTAGAAAAAAGGGCGAGAGTGAATGTCAGCCAGATATTGCATTTTATTTAGGGGATGATTTAAATTTGCCGCCTCGAAACAATGCACCTGTGGATCTCAATAAGTTTGATCTGCCAACGCTCATTGTGGAAATCTCTTCAACAACATTGCAAGACGATTTAGGGTATAAGCGCTTATTGTATGAGCGTTTAGGGGTTAGGGAATATTGGGTGGTGAATGCTCAAACTTCTGAGGTGTTTGCTTTTACGATCGCTGATGGACGTAGTGGCATAGTTGCGCGATCGCAGGTTTTAGAAGGTTTGGAAGTTATCACGGTACAAGAGGCACTTAAACGTAGTCAAACTGAAGATGATGGCGCGATCGCTAGATGGCTATTGCAAACTTTTAAGATTTAAATCCGTTCTGCTAACAATGGTGGCAGAACGGATTTAAATCTTAAAAAAGTAAAGACAACTCAAATATTTCTATGATCATTATTCGAGAGCCTACTAATCCAGAAAAACTCAAAGAAATAGTAGCAAGCAGGAAAATATTTGGGGTGCAGATTGGTATCCGATAACTAGAGAGGTTGGGTTTGAGTCAATTATTAATATTCGTCCTCGTCAACAAAATGTCACAATGGAAGTTAGGGATTTGCAATTGAAGTCCAGAATTGAAAAAATTGTTCGTTATCTTTTGGAGGTGGTGTAATGGAACGTCATAGTCTTTACGAAAGATTTAAGACCTTGAGTTGGCAGCAACAGTTGGGTAATATTGCTTCAACACTATCTAATATCTCTCGTTATGCTGGTTCACCTGCTTATGATGAATTGACTAAGCTTTCTTTGCGTGAGGCGGCTTTGGCAATTGATTGGTGTGCGCCGAATGTTCCCCAAGAGTTTTTGATTGATTTGGCGACTATGCATAGGGAGTTATTGGCTTGGTGGCAAGCTTTTCCTGTGGAGACACGATCGCTTTTAGCTTTGTATACTCTTCATCAGTGCGATCGCTTGTTGATGATGGCTGGTTTGATGGTGACTGAAGTGAATGAGTCGATCGCTTGTGTGTAAGATGTTTTTAGATTGGGTATTGAGGAATAAGTAAGCATGGCTGATGCAAGGGTAAAGATCGCGAATGACAAGGCGGAGTTGGGGACGAATAATGAGCATTCGTAGAATCTATGTAGCTGAAGACAAAGCTGAACTTGTAAGGTCTTTAAGATCCGCAGAAAATCCTACTGCACCCTTTCAGACCTATGCTGATGTGATGACTTTTGCGGCTGTGCTTGGAGCTAAACGAGGAAAAAAGCTTCCTCTTGGCAAAACATCCCGAAAGGAACCCGATCCAATTCCTCAAGATCAGTTTGTAGCTAGAGGCTATGAGCCTGTAATCAATTTAATTGCGATCGCCTATACTAAAGATCCCAAAAGTCTTGCTCTTGATGAAGAATCTGGAAATATTCGCGTTCAAATTTTTGAAGAGTATGCCAATGGAGGGCTGGAAGTTTTACAGAACACTTTACAAGGAAGTGTGGACTATACAGATACAATTTTATTACTACTTCTAGATGAAAAAGATAGAGGAAATCAAGAAGATTTTGACTTGAGTAGATTTCTATGAGCAAAGATTTACTGTTTTATTCCAAAAAGTTTGCGAAGTTGCGTGTAGACCGTGTGCGGGGAATTGCACCGCATAAGCCAATATTGCTTTTATCTGCAATCGCGCTGATCCAACAGGGAATAATCAGACAAAATCGAATATTTTTATCACCTGAATTAATCGCCACATTTCTCAAATACTGGAGTTTTTTGGGTTCAGAATTCCATCGTTCAGATATTGCGCAGCCCTTCTTTCATCTCCAAAGTGAAGGCTTTTGGCATCTAAAAGCAAAGGCTGGATTTGAGCCTGTAATTAACTCCAAAGTGAAAATCAAAACTTTGAATGGTCTGAGAGATGCAGTGCAATATGCTTACTTTGACGATGAGCTTTTTGATTTGATTCAAAATCTTTCCTCAAGAGATAGTTTGATTAAGATCCTTGTAAATACTTGGTTTTCTGATAAATCTTCACAAATTGAACAACTTTTTCAAATCAATTCCTTTCAAGAATTTCAAGATCGCTTACGAGAAAGAGGTGGGGCTGTCTATTCAGTTGATGAAGTGGAAGATGAATCTAAATTAATTGTGCGAGATGCCGCCTTCCGTAGAATAGTTGTCTCTGCTTATGAATATCGATGTGCATTTTGTGAGTTACAGGTTCTCAATTCACTAAACCAACATATTGTCGATGGAGCGCATATCAAGCCGTTCTCCCAATTTCGAGACGATCGCTTTGATAATGGGCTTTCCCTTTGCAAAAATCATCACTGGGCTTTCGATCGTGGTTGGTTTACCGTTGATGATGACTATCGAATAGTTGTCTCTAACGATCTTAGGGAAGAATCACCCCACGCCCAGACAATGCGAGATTTTCACGGTCAGAATATCGTTTTGCCAGCACAACAAAGCTATTTGCCAAGAATTGAAGCTTTACGATGGCATCAAGAAAATGTTTTTAATCAAGGCGATCAACTCTTCTTAGAGTACTAAGGGACTTGCTATTAATTAAAGTACCTGTGGCTTCGACTCCGCTCAGCCAACGTTAGCTGAGCGAAGTCGAAGCTAGATAACTTGGTAGAACTTTTTTTATCAGCAAAAGTTTTAATTAAATATAAAACCCTCAAACCTGCAGCGCAAGCTGCTTGTACGCCTCAGGTTTTAGCCTTAGATTTTAATTATGTTGCGGGAATTAGGTTTTAGTAATTAATTGGTAATTGGTAATTGGTAATGGTGCAGGATCTTGTTCGCTTCTTTACTAAAATTGACTATCTGCTGCGCGAGACTTTTTTAGGGTTAAGGCGTGGTGGCTGGATGAACTGGGCCGCAATTAGCACAGTGGCGGTGTTGTTGTTCCTGTTTGGAGCTAGCCTCCAGATTTCGTGGCAGCTAGAAAATGTGCTGGGACAGTTGGGCAGTCAACTAGAGATTTCGGTCTATCTAGATGAGAATACCGTGGGTGAGTCGATGCAATCGCGTTTGCTTTTGGTGGATGGAGTTGCCGCCGCTAAGCTCATCCCCAAGGAGGACGCATGGCAAAATTTGATGAAGGATCTAGGCAAGAACGATCTCAGCCAAGCAACCCAACAACTGGGCGGCAACCCTCTGGTTGACGAATTTAAGGTGCGAGCTACTTCTAGCGATCGCGTGCCCGATGTCGCTAAACGTATTTCTGGTTTGAAGGGAATTAATGAGGTTTGGTATACGAACGAAGTTGTCGAAAGAATTGGGCAACTGCGCCGCGCTTTGAGCAATAGCAGCGTGGCAATTGTGGCAATTTTTACGGTAATTGCGATCGCTGTAATTACCACGACGATTCGGTTAATTGTATTGGCGCGGCGGCGAGAAATTGAGGTCATGCAATTAGTCGGGGCAACGGCAGCATGGATCTACTTCCCGTTTGTACTCCAAGGTGTATTTTTTGGGATCGTGGGTGCGGCTACCGCTTACGTAATGCTGATGCTTAGCCTCAATCTTTTAGGTGGGGCGATCGTCAATCAACCCGAACTGATTAAATCCCTTACGCTCGGTTTAACTACAGATTTACGGGTACAGTTCCTCTTGCCCGTAGTATTAGTAATTTTCGGCGCGACGATCGGTGTATTAGGCAGTTTGCTTGCTGTACGGCGATTTTCTTTTAATTCTTAGGGCTGCGATAAAGTGCCTGCCAAGGATAAACCTATGGTATAATCAAGTTCTGTTTGGGTATGTAGCTCAGTTGGATAGAGCATCAGATTCCGGTTCTGAGGGTCGGGGGTTCGAGCCCCTCCATACTCGTAACTATAGCGTTTCAAAAGTGTTTTAAAGCGATCGTAACGGTAAAGACTTTTAGCGCGATATCAAGCAAGATTAATAGAGTAAATTCTGATCTATGGAACGTGGATTATTGTGGTTGCCTCTGTTAGCTATATTCTTTTGGCTAGCATGGTCAGGCTGGAATGAATACCAAAAAATTGAGTCCTATAAACGTTGGGCGGAACAATTTGAACGCCACAAATATGACATCTATGCCGTTTTAGGTCAAAAGGGCGATCGCCTAACATGGGGAAAGCCCACTCGCAAAGAACCTAGCCATCTTCAGACGGTCACCTTTCAAGATATTGCCCGCATTCGATTTCGGATTGATAGCAAGTTCTTTGATGAGAAAGATGCGGAATTCCCCATCAATGCCAAACAAATCTCGGTGGAGTTACTCCTAAAAACGGGGGAAATGCCCAGCATCAGATTTACAGATGTTGATATTGCCGCTGGATGGTATCGCTTTTTAAGCGATCGCCTAGCCGCTTCTGACAACCCTTAAATTCTTAAGTTTTATTAAGCAAACCCACCACTAGCTAAAGAATAAATTAACGATTTAAGGGCACTTCAAGTACATTTACTCATCGCAAATCTTTTCTTAACCTCGGTATAAACGCAACTTTAACTTCATCTCTTAGGCTTAATCCAAGTTGTGAGGGTTTACTTTGGAAGTTATTTTAGAAGTTACTTTAGAATTGGTTAAAGCGATCGCAGCAACAACATTGCTACTTCTGCTAGGCGACTTCTTTTCAACGTTTTTTTATCATGTTCCCGAACATGTATTTGGTAAGTTTCATTCCATCGTGCATCATGGCAAAAACCGCAGCTTTCTTCACTATGCAGTTTTGACCAGAAATCCTCTCGTATTGCTTGATGGCATTTTAGGAGCAGTTCCTTACTTTATCTTTACGCCTTGGTTGTGGCAGTTATCGGCAGTGGGCACTGTAATCGGTCTATTGCTAGGCGAGTTTCATGTGGTGTGGCGACATGTGTCCATCCTTGAGTGGAAGACTCCAGAACCAATTAAATCCATTTGTGAATGGTTCTACATTACGACTCCCGAAAGACATTGGTTACATCATCAAAATGCCTTTGCTGCCTATGGTGATATCTTTGCCTTTTACGACACTCCCGCTCAGAAGTGGTTAACTTTTCTGAGGTTTGTCCGTCGGAAATTTAAGCAATTAAATCAAACAAATATCGCCGTCCAGTAGTTTTTTGAATAGGGCTTACTCCATTGCCAGTGAAGGATTAGACGTTGCGGCGCTTTGCGCCGCAACGTCTAATCCTTGGTTTTTATGTCTATTTTGAGTATCTATAGCTACAGTCAAAAGCTATAATGCAAGCGGCGCTTGCGTTATAGCTTTTTCAGATACCTTTACGGCAATTTCAATTGTTGAGCAGGTGTAAAAAATTGCCGACTCACAAGATTAGTTAAGATCAAAGCCGTGATTAGATTAGCGGTAGTAATCGCAAATAAAATTACTAATTGATAACGCACTGCCAATAAAGGAGAAACACCACCTAAGATCTGTCCCGTCATCATTCCTGGTAATGACACTACGCCTGCCACCATCATCACGTTAATCGTGGGGATCATTGCCGCTCTGATTGCGTCGGCTTGGTAATTGGCGATCGCCTGTTGCGGCGTAGCACCCAAACACAAATACGTCTCGATTTCTCGCGATCGCTTGACTAGATCCTGTGTAAATCTCTCCGCTGAGATCGCGGCTCCATTCATGGAGTTACCCAAGATCATTCCTGCCAATGGGATCAAGTATTGTGGTGCATACCAAGTATCGGGCTGGACGACTAAAAATGTGGTGTAAGCAAGAATGGTGAGCGTTCCTACGATTACGGAAACCCACATAATCGGCAAAGCGTAGGGTAATTTTTCACGGATGCGGTTTTTAGCTTCACGGGCTGCCATCAAACTCATCAAGATAATAATGAAGATGATTGCGACAGGTTGTTTAATGGCAAACACCGTATCTAGCAAGAAACCAACGACGATTAGCTGAATCACACTGCGAAAGGTCGCAATTAATAGGCTGCGCTCGATCGCGAGCTTTTGCCAAATCGAAAACCCAATGGCGATCGCAACCAGCCCCAATGAGATCAACATTTTGGGGATATTCAGATCGATAACAGAATTCATAAGTTAGTCTAGCTGTCGCCAAGTTTACTAGGACATAAACCCCAAGAATGGACTGGCGGCGCGAAGCGCCGCCAGTCCATTCTTGGGGTTTGGTTTGTTCTCCATCAATTATCGATCAAAAGAACCCCAAGGAAATTTTTGAAAGTGTTGCGAAGCAACGTTTTCAAAAATTTCCTTGGGTTGGGTTTGAGGGCAAAGCACTGTAAGTCAAGTGAATGTAGATACGATCAAGCGATCGCCACATATCCTAGGATTGCAAAGCAGCTAAGGTCTGAGCGCCAAGCACACCATCCACAGGTAATCCATAGAGGGCTTGCGCTTTTTTAATCGCCGCCGTAGTCTGGGCTCCCTGAATGCCATCAATCGCACCGTCATACAGACCGAGATTGCTTAATAGGACTTGTCCCTTCTTAATTACATCATCGGAATTACTAGCGGTTGGCTGACTAGCAGGGTCTTTATAACTAATAGGTACGACATTACTACCCGCTTCTAGAGCAGCAAGGGTAAGCGATCCCGCAACGCCATCAGGAATTAGACCATAGGTCTTTTGAGCCAGAATAACTGCTTCTTGGGTCATTGGACCTTTAATGCCATCGATCGCACCACCATAAAACCCGCGATCGCTGAGTAGCTGCTGTAGATTTTTAATCGCGTCGGATTTATCAGGACTATCAACCGCAGGTTTCACATCCGAAATTGGCGTAGTTGTAACCGTATTCGCGGCATTAGCTTCGTAGGTATCTGCTTGCAAAGCGGCTAGGGTCTGAGCGCCAGCGACACCATCGGCATCTAATTTATAAAATATTTGTGCGGCAACAATTGCTTCTGTAGTGGCAGGTCCCTTTACCCCATCGATCGCTCCTGGGTTAAAGCCGCGCTTAGCTAGTAACTGTTGAATGTTTGCCACCTCAGGCTGGTAAGCAAAAGCACCACTAGGCATATTCATCGCGATCGCGCTTGCGGCTAGCCCTACACAGAGGAGCGACTTAGCTTGCTGTGAAGATTGAGCGATCGAGTTCAACAATTGACAATCCACATTCTGATCGATAGATTCGCCTTGCTCTAAGCGTTCGCAAAGCATTTCACCATGAAGATAAGCAACAAGTTCCATATAGTTCAGCCTCAATAAAAAATGCCATTAGGCTTATCAATTGACTCTTTAGCATCAGTAAAGTAAGCAGCTAAACATAAGTAAACTTAAAATCTAGAAGAGCGTACCGACCGCTAAGCGGGCGTTATGCCCTCTAGTTTTCGTTGTTAATTATGCTGAACTACTTATGTAATTTCAGCTTTTGAGAGGAATCATCTTTCGCAAAGCGATCGATGAATTGCCGTCTTAAAAATACATACTCAAACTACAGGCTTAAACTACATGCTTAACAGAGACGATATATTTACCTGTACTTATATTGTAAGGAAAAAACAAGTAAATGTCAGAAATTGCTTGTTTCTATAACCGAATTATAGCTACCGCCAACTGTATCAGGACATAAAACCCAAGATCGTGTTG